>PIVW01000596.1 GCA_003353825.1 Chloroflexota bacterium | reverse complement strand
GGGCCACGATAGGTGTGGCCACGGAAGCGAATGGGCACAGGTGTGTTGGTTGGGGTTGGCGTGTCGGTCGGGGTCGGGGTTGGGGTGGGTGTATCTGTCGGGGTCGGCGTTGGTGGCAAACTGACATTGACATTGCCATTCTGGCCGGAAACATTGTAATAATATCCGACAGTATTCTTGGCCGTGTGGTATGTCATTTTAAGCTCGGTCTCACCAGGTTGGAGCGCCAGCATTTCGACATAGGCCAAAACGCCATCGCCGTCAGGGCCGGGTGGTCCGCCATCATCCGTGGAAGCGCCGTAGGAGGCCATACCGAGGCCAGAATAGGGGCCGACGAAATCAACTGCTGTACGCCCGGTGCTTTCCAGGAAGTTGCCCAGCGTCACTTCCAGAATCTCTACGACGGTATCGTCATAAAGTATGGTGAACTGGAAGCCACCCAGGTCTTTCACGTTCTGAATGGTAATGGGAACGACGAAGGTTGCGCCTGAAGCGACACTGGCGTTACCGGCAACGATCACAGGTGAGACCGCATTGACGGTAATCAGGCCATGGTTGTAATCGGGGACTTCTTTGTCATCTGCCACATCGATGATCTTGGCAGCAGACAGGTTAAGGGGCGAGCTTCCACCCTTTCTGGCCTGGAAGGTGACATCTGCCACCACACCGATGCCGTCAGCGCCTGTGGCGGCGCCATTGGAAGAAGCGCCAACGGTGACCGAATCTGTGACCACGACCGGCGGGGCAGGAATAACGGTACGCCCGCTGCTACCCAGGAAGGGACCCAGAGCAATGCTCTTGTAATCCAGAACGGTGGGATCGAAACTGAGGGTGAACTGATAGGCGCCCAGATCGTCCGCACCGCTCAAGTCCACGGCCATCGTAAAGATCTCACCTTCGTCGTCCGCCTTGTTGCCGACACTCAGAGTGAGTGGGTCGGGCGGAGGTAGAGTCGGGGTATCCGTCGCCGTCGGCTGTCCGAAAAGCACCTGTCCAACCAAATCGGCGCGTATCGGCAGGACTACTACATCCTGTCTGCCCGTAGAAAACAAATCTGTCCCATAGCTGATGTCATCGATCTCAAGAATGGATGGATCAAATTGAAGACTGACCTGCCAGGCGCTTAGCCCCGGGGAGGAAAGGTTATCGGCATACACCTGAGTAATAACCGTTTCGCCGATCTTTGCGCTTGCGGGTGCTGTCTCTAAACGGATGACGGGATTACCGGCGCTTTCAGAATTGTGAGGCGCGATCGCTCCTTCTACGGATCTACTGACGATAACAAGAGATATTAAAACGAACAACGCTGACAGCCCTAACCACCGGTATACATTCTTTTTAGCAATGAAACGATACATAGATCAACACTCCTTTAACCAAAGATAATGCTGCAAGATTTCTGACAACTGAATTAGAACCCTATCACTAACAAATCAATCAGTCAAATCGATTTTGGTTCGAGGGTGTACCGCCTTGCCCCTGGCGGGTGGTTGGGATGTTTACTCCTCGCCCGTGCAGCAGGAGACAGCCGTAAAAGGGTCAGCTCTTGGTTTGCCGTGGATCTATCGAATGATCACGGGCAGGTACTCGATGTAATGTATGGTCGTGGGGGTTGGGCTACTCGTCGCCGATGGCGTTGGCGTAATCGTGGCCGTGGTGGTGGTGGTGATGGTAGGGGTGGGCGTGATGGTCGGCGTCGGCGTAATGGTCGGAGTTGGCGTGGGGGTAGCGGAAGGTGTAGCAGTCGGTGTAATGGTCGGCGTCGGCGTGATGGTGGCAGTTTCAGTCTGTGTGGGGGTGGAGGAGGGTGTTGCGGTCGGTGTGGCGCTAGGTTCTTCGCCCATGACTGTCACCGAACCATCCATTTCTACCACATCAAGGTACGTTTCACCGCTAAGAGAATTGCTAAGCAAGACCGAGTTATTGACATCAAGAGGGGAGACGCCAGCGTCAACACCCGTCCATTCGATCGTAGCCACCATGAGGTTGTTGCCGAAGGGATAGGAATTGGCCCCAACAGGAACCTGACCAAAGAACAGGCTGTTATCATTAAGGTCTATCCTCGGAAAGGCTGTGCCAGATGGCCAGATAAAATCAAAGCTGACGTCACCTTCGGTTAGCGAAAGGATAGCCCCATCAAAGTTGATTGTGACTGAATACCCTTGTAGGCCAGGATCCTCAGGGATGTTGTCGATGTAGACCTGCGTCGCAAAGGTATCGCCCACGTCGCCGGATACAGGTTCGGTAACCAGACGAACCAGTGGCGGATCTACTTGCGGCAATGCCGCCGGTCCAAACGATCCGCTGACAGCGGTAGGGGCAGTCGCTAAAAAGGTGTAAATAAGAACGATAACGAGCATTGAGGTGAAAAACAGCGCTCGCTTGAAGTGTAAAATCATAACTAAATCATCTTTAGTCTGGGTAACCGCCATGGCAGCCTGTAAAGAGGTTTTCAAATGCCGTTTACACCATTTTTTATAAATAGAGATTAACACAGGCTGCGCACACGGATTTTCCAGAATTCAATCTGGCGTCTTCGGCCCAACTCAGGTTTACTTTGATGGCATTGTCGAGAATTTTTCTTTTGGCTTGAGGCTGGATCCGAACAGAAAGTTTAGGCGCCTGCTCACCGCAAAAGTACTTTGGCCTCGGCGCATTCTGCTGACCAAAAAAACAGGGGCCGGCAGATAGTGGGCGGCCGGCCCCTGTCAGGGTTATACGACACCTAGTGTGTTTTGGCTAAATGCCTTATGCTTCACCCACCAAGAACAGTGGTAAGAAGATCGGTAATACGGGTGTAGGCGTTTCAGTCGGGGTCGATGTAGGTGTATGGGTTGGTGTCGCGGTAGGCGTATCGGTGGGTGTTGGCGTGGGCGTATCGGTGGGTGTTGGCGTGGGCGTATCGGTGGGCGTCGACGTAGGTGTGGGTGTGGGTGTGGGGGTATCAGTGGGTGTTGCGTAGTAGAATGCATTCTCATGCACCTCTTTCGCAGGCTGTTCCCATTCGATACTGTAATCACTGAGGATATCGCCATCTTCGCTCCAAATCTGCGAGAAGGCGAGACCATTCGGTATTTCTGCCACAATCCGATAGATATCGTACACCAACTCGGCCAGGAAGAAGTTCCAGAAGCCAGACCCATCACTCTCGGTTTCCTTGATCAACATACCGGGATCAGGTGGGCCGGGTGTGAATGTTGGTGGAGGGGTTTCTCCCGGAGCAAGCGTTGGTGTAGGTGTTGGCGTCCAGTCCATACGGCCGTAAAGATACAGCTTCGCACCCGGTTCGGGGGTCCAAGGTACCGGTGTC
>PIVW01001298.1 GCA_003353825.1 Chloroflexota bacterium | reverse complement strand
GGCTGCTACGGGTTCTGCAGGAAGGCGTATTCACAACGGTCGGCGGCTCGCGCTCAATTAAGACCGATGTTAGGATTATTGCCGCCACGCACCGCGATCTGGAGCGTCTGATCCATCAGGGATTGTTCCGTGAGGATCTGTATTTTCGCTTGAACGTGGTGCCCATGCGTCTGCCGCCTTTGCGAGAGCGTGATGAGGATATCCAGGATCTTGCACGCCACTTTCTTGCCCAATGCGAAACCGAAGGCCTGCCTGCAAAGTATTTAGATGCAAGTGCGACAAAGCGCCTACAAGAGCACCGGTGGCCCGGAAACGTCCGAGAACTGGAGAATCTGGTCAAACGGCTCAGTGCTATATGGCCCGATGAACGAATCACATCAGAGGCAATCGAACAGGCACTGGTGCCTATCGGCGCAGTCGCAGAGGAGATTTCCACAGGTAGCACGGCCTCTCTGGGCGAGTTTGTAGAAACTTATCTGGCAGATTATTTTGCCAGTTATGGCGGCGTTTTGCCGCCTCCTGGCCTCTATGAGCGAATTATCAAAGAAGTTGAAGTGCCTCTGATAAACAGCGCTCTTTCCTCAGTAAATGGCAGTCAGATTAAGGCCTCCGATCTGTTGGGGATTAACCGGAACACGTTACGCAAAAAGATGCGGGAGCATCAAATCCACGCCGTGCGCCTACCATCTTCAGGATAATTGCTGCCATAATCTTGCCAAGAATTGTCTCTTTTCTGCAACACCTGTTGTTGAAAAACTTCAGTTGGGCAGTCGGTGCTCTCCACTACGACGAGGGCATTCAC
>PIVW01001297.1 GCA_003353825.1 Chloroflexota bacterium | reverse complement strand
CCGTCTGAGTCATGTTTGGCTCGGCACAGTTGGTTGGTGAGCTCGTAGAGGTCAGTAAAGGAAGCTGGATCAGGGCGGGCAACGGCCGTGCCGTCAGTAGGGGCGACGGTGGAACCAGCCGTAGATGCCATGGTGGGGAAGCTGGAGTTCTGTTTCTGATGGAAATGACGTGAATGGACAAGCGAGCGTGGAAAAAAGGGTCGTGCTCCCGGGGTTCGCTACGCCGATGATGGCTCGGCCCCCGGAGACTCTCTGCGGCAACACTTTACGAAGGTCTACCTATTAACCCCCTTCAATACGTAGTCAATTGTTAAAAAATCTATCTACAAGGGGTAGTTCATCGGTAGTTGGTGCCACAGAGTGAGGATGCCGACTCGTTCACTGGTGGATAGGGCCTCACTTAGCTCACCAAGGTAGATTTCACGCCGGGAGGGCGTTGGGGTTCTCATTTCCGTAACCCGGAGAGTATCTCCACATTTAACGTCATCTCAGTTGTCCTTGTCCATTTCGATCCCATCTCCTACTATCTGCCCTTAGATCTGCCACTCAAATAACCATAAATATTCCAAGGCTGCTCATCTTTCCTCGTTGGCCAGAGATTCCCTTAGCCAGCCGTTCCTCGCCTGCCGCTGGTTGCCCTCCTGGGATACCCATCCATCACTTCGAGAAGGTAACAGTATCTCGGAGGCCAAATCATCGCCAGGTCCTCTACCTCGAGCAAACTATATAGATTATCCACATAATCATAAGTTTGGGCGTTAGAGTATTGCTTCCCACCCGAGGCTCCCCTGCAGAGGTATAAA
>PIVW01000595.1 GCA_003353825.1 Chloroflexota bacterium | reverse complement strand
GAGTTTGCCACCCTCCAGCCAGCGCTCGACCTCTGATGCCTGTAGCCCGATCTCCTCGGCTGTCTCACCCATAACCCCTCCCTTCCAATTCTGTCCTGCCTTCAAGTGCCCCCCGACCGTGGTATCTATGTGCGATGGCCATTCCAGTTTATCGTGCGCACGGATTTGCAGCACAAGCAGGTCTTGCGCTGTCGTCAAAAAGAGGTGCACCACGCGGCAGCGCAGGCCGGTGAGTTTGCAGAACCATCTGGGTGCGGTCGTGCCCAGAGGCTGGCCGCTTGCGTCCACAATGTCAAACCATTCTTCTCGCGACGTCTCTGGCCGTTGCAAACGCTGCCGCCACTCGTGCAATGTTTGGTGAATTTCCGAGCCGGGTACAGAGTCACCACCTTGCCATTGCGCATCTAGCAGGGCGAGTTCATCGGTCCATGCAAGGGCCCATGCCTGGGGGAAGGGAGGGGTAAGCTGTTCTGAAGGCATCACTAATCTCGGTAAAGGGTTGAGTTTGTTGGATATCGTCTCGTCTCGGACTGTTTCTGAGGTGCTACGCGCATGGAAAGAGACAGTTGCTGGCACAACTGTCTCTGGGTAAATGTAATTTGCTATGTCCGGCGTCTTGGCCTACGCTGGTTTCTGTAGTGGTTTTACGGGGCGAACTGGTAATCCCATCCGAAGTCAATGTTGGTTTTAGCATCCCCTTCGCTTACAATGATGGTCTGACGTCCTTCACGGCTTTCCGGGGCCGTCCACTCGCCGGGAATGAGGATAGGCACGTTGTGTCGTGAAAGAGGATCGATGGTGACACAATAAGTACCCGCTTCCAGGTTTTTGAATTCATAGACGCCGTTGCCGTTGGCAGAGGTCAATGCCAGGCCGCTTGCGGGACAGGTACCGGCGCCCAATGTAATTTCCATACCACCGATTCGCGGTTCGCCCTCTTCGAAAACGCCATTGCCAATGTAGCTGCTGTCTACCTCAATGCAACCGGGGGGTGGCGATTCTGGCAGGGGCTGGCCCTCTTGGCCATTGGCACACAAGTCATGCCAGGTTAAACCACTTAATTTGGCCTTTTCAGGCTCAGGTGGCTTCGGGGCGCTTTTAGGGACAACGATTTGTAACCAGAAAGGATTGGCGCCCTTCTTGCCGATGCCAAAGGCCGTACCTTCAGCATTTTCAAATTGCCAGAAGCCTTTGTATGTCCCTTTGTTTGCGGGCGCAACCATGGGAATGGTGATATCCACATTTCTGCCGGGGGCCACTTTTTTGGGCATGGGCACTGGGCTGGCGCCCTCCATCTGTTCACCTTTGGCAAAGATAACATTGTAGTCTGTTGTCCAAGTGCAAGTGCCAACATTGCGCAGCCGCCATGTTTTTTCAAACGCCTTATTGGCTTTGATTCTTGCATTGTCCTTAATCGTCATGTCTTTAACAAAGGTCGCTTTATCTTTACAACTTGGTGTTGCCGGTTCGGATGCTTCGACGGTCTCTTCTTCGCCCGGCTCAGACTCAGCTTCGGCCACTTCGTCCACCTCTTCGGTAACGACGACTCCGAGCTTGGTCTCCGCACGCACAACTTGCCCCGTCTCGTCGGTGCGCAGAACATACACCCTCTCTCCATAAGCGATCTCGACCTTGTACCCTGGTGTCACTTGCAGCAAGCACAACTCATCTTCTTGTGCCAAACCTAAACACGCGTCCGGCCAATCTGCTGCTTCGATCGAGTTGACTTCAACACTCTCCATCTCGACACCCAATCCATCAGCCAACAGGGTCTGTGCGGCCTTGACGACTATTTCTTCCTGTTCGCTGTAACCCGTGGCAGCAATGTCTTCTTCTGCCGGTTCAGGCTCGACTGATTCTTCAATCAAGGTATTGTCGACACTAAGTTCAAACTGATCGCCTACCCCATTGACAAGAACCCGATATACGCCTGCTAGCAAGCCTTCAGCATCAATGGAGATGTTCTCATCAAAAGGTGTTTCCACCTCATTGCAAACGGCAACTGCAGGACGCACCGTTGTTATGGTGATCAGAAATGTGTTATCTGCCTGTTCGGTGGTGATGCTACCGATCTCTGTGCAATCGTCCGCTAAGGAACCGTTGGCGAGCACTGAGACCTGGATAGGGAAGGATTCCATGAGGTTGATCGCCACTTCGTCAATTGACGCAACCCCGACGATATCTCCAGACGCAACCGGTTCTTCCTGTGTTGGTTCTGGTGTTGGGCCTTCGGATTCTGATAAACTGCATCCCGCTAGCAGCAACGCCACGAAAACCATACTCACCAGCAGGGGGCGTAACCAATTCAAACGCGAAATCATCGAGAAGTTTGCCGAGCGCATATGCGGCCTCCTCCAGAAAACTAGATTAGGGGGAAATGGAGAATAGATTAAGGGCCGGGGGGAAAACTCTCGCGAGTAATCCCATGTCATGGGTCAAGGATAGATCGAAATTCTGTATAAGAGTATACGCTTTCCTGCGAGATTTGTCATCTCTCGGCGAAAGCACGGGTATGGGCACTGATTTAACGCCCGTGCTTCGTACGAACTCCTTGCGGCGCCGAAAGGATATTCTCTGTAACGCCATCAAGTAAGTGCAATAACTGGTTCTTTCGGAATCTACGTGGCTCCTACTAGAAAGACGTGTTTCGTTTACACAACCATCACGCAACATGCAATACGCAATACGTGTTTTTCTAAAATCACACGAAATCCTACTGAACCCGATAACTTTCGAGCCAGCCCCCTCACTAAACTTTCACTACCGGGCGCTTTTCTATTGTGTCACCCCTTCGAGTTCCTCAGGGCAGGCTCTGAACGGGTCAAGCACACAACCCACATGATCACGAAACACCGGTGAAGGGTCTCGCGGCGGGCGAATCGCCAGATCCTTCGCTAAAGTCGGCCTGATGAACGATGTTTCAGCACCAAAGTCCGTGTTTTTGATGTGCGCCGGCTTCGAAAATCCGCTCAGACCTGTCCTGAGTGAAATCGAAGGAAAGACAGTTGATAGAAGTGTCCGGTAGAGAAACCTAACTAAAACGATTGATGACACAAGCCAACGCCAGCCTGCCTCCACTGAAAAAGCCCATGGTTCTAGATACGCTTATTCGATTTCGTGAAAATCTCTGGCTCTTTGGGATTTCGCGTGGCGCACCCATATGTAGTGGTAGTATAATCAGGGAAAAGTTTTGGAGGCAATGCAATGTTGAACTTATCGGGTCTCAAATCACGTAACATGATTTCGATTCCATTGGATATACCAAAGGTGGAGACACATGGTGTGGAGGTAAATAGAGAGGGTGATTACATCATCAC
>PIVW01000594.1 GCA_003353825.1 Chloroflexota bacterium | reverse complement strand
GCCAGAAAGTCCGATTTCAGCGTCTTAGAGCGCCTCAAACCTTGCCAATTACCTAAGTGTATATTTTTTGTATATACATAATTTGTAAAGATGATCTTGTCCTGAAATGAACCATGCCCTGTTTTTCAAGGACACAACAGTTTGGGTAAGGTGCTTCTGGCGCAGGATAAACTGCTGCCTGCGAGGAGCGAGTTCGAACAAGTGCTGGCTGCATTGCCCGCCCTGGGTGCAGATCCTCAAGCTGCCCTGGGTAATATCGCCCTGCGTGAAAATGATATCACAGCTGCAGTTGACGCCTACGACAAAGCCGTTAGATTGCTACCTACCTATCAGAAGATCGTTCCCCTGGATTACTGTGGGTAAGCGTTCTGATTCGCCGTGCCATCGCCTTGGAGCGCCTGGGGGATGAAGCTGGGGCGCAGCCGACCAGAGATCAGGCGCTAGACCTGGCTCAGGTGGTTGTGGCCAAAGTGTAAGATCACCGATTAGGCAGCTATCACTTGGGCTGATACAGCAGGACCAGGGTGAGTTCGACCATACTGAGCGCGCCTTCACTATTGCCATTCAATGTGACCAAACGCTGCAATGGGTACGGGCGTTCCTGGAAGATAAATTACAGTTGTTGAGCCTGCCTCAGGGTACTGGTAGCATAGATCGATTTCGAATTTCGTTGGTCTGTGCAAATGGCCGGGCAATTGCTTTTCCTTGAAGTCGCGTATTATGATGGGGCAACAGGCCTGAATTCGTCGCTGTCTGTAACTTTTTGTCTTTCGTTGGAGCATGCCATGAGCAGTGATATAGACAATAACCCCCCTGCAAGTGTTTCTGATCAGGTCACATTAAGTCGTAACCTGTCTCTTTTTACGATTACAATGATAGGTGTTGGCGCAATGATTGGGGCGGGGATTTTTGTACTCACGGGTATTGCCGCTGGTGTGGCGGGTCCGGCGCTTGTTCTGGCCTTTATTCTCAATGGGCTGGTGGCATTACTGACGGCATCGGCGTATGCGGAATTAGGCTCTACTTTTCCTGAAGCCGGAGGTGGCTATCTATGGGTAAAAAAAGGACTCGGTGGGGCAAACGGTTTCATCGCCGGATGGATGAATTGGTTTGCCACTGCGGTTGCCGGTAGTTTATATGCCCTGGCTTTTGGCCGCTTTGCCGTTGAATTAATGGACATGGCCGGGTTTAGTGACTTTGGTTTGTCTATCCACAGTCGCACACTCTTCTTCATGTTCATCATCATAGTGCTGTTCACCGCTATCAATTACCGTGGCGCCTCAGAAACAGGGACAGTGGGCAACGTGATCACGGTCTTGAAGATCATCATCCTCGGTATCTTCGTTGTTTTTGGCGTGATGGCTATGCTCCGCACTGACGCCTGGCAGACTCGTTTCACGCAAGAATTTCTGCCCAATGGTTTTTTTGGCGTCTTCGCTGCGATGGGCTTGACCTTCATCGCCTTCGAAGGATATGAGATCATCGCCCAATCAGGGGAAGAGGTGATCCAACCAGAACGCAATATCCCGCGCGCCATATTTCTCTCGATCGGTATCGCCGTAACTATCTATATTCTTGTCAGTGTAACGGCGCTTGGGGCCACCGTGGCGCCCGAGGGTATGACTGTGTGGGATTATCTGGGAGAGAAAAAAGAAATTGCCATCGTAGAGGTCGCTCAACAGACTTTTCCACTTGGCATCGGCGCAGTCCTTTTGTTAGTCAGCGGTCTCATTTCCACCATGTCTGCACTCAACGCCACCACCTATTCTTCTTCGCGCGTATCCTTTGCGATGGGTCGCGACCACAATCTTCCCTCGATCTTCGGTCAGATCGATCCTAAACGCCATACACCCTCCAAGGCGGTGATCATCTCCGGCGGGCTCATGCTGGTAATGGCCTTATCGCTCCCCATCGAAGAAGTGGCGGCAGCGGCGGATGTCATGTTCCTGTTGCTCTTCCTGCAGGTCAACATTGCCGTGATGACGCTGCGCCATAAAATGCCGGATCTCAAACGAGGTTGGGTCATGCCCTTTTTCCCAGCGATTCCCATTGCTGCCATTATCGCCAACGCATTCCTGGCTCTAGTTCTCTTTAGCTTCAGCCCGCGCGCCTGGTATACTGCCATCGGATGGCTGGTGATCGGGCTCCTCGCATACTATGCTTACTTTAAGACCGTCGAAATCAAAGAGAAACCGAAAGAGATCCTTCTGGAAGAGCAGCTTGTCACTCGTGACTACTCGGTGCTGGTTCCCATCGCTACAACAGAACAAGCGCAGGCCCTTGGCGAAATCGGCGCGATTCTGGCTGGAGCCAATAATGGTGACGTTCTGGCACTGCATGTCGTCAAAGTGCCTTCCCAGCTACAATTGACTGAAGGTCGCCTCTTCTTGAAAGAAGGACGCCAATATCTCGATGTCATTATCGAGCAGGCGCGCAGACGTGATGTGCCGGTCCACACGTTAATCCGCCTTGGCCGAAAAGTGGATCAGGCCATCCGCCAAACATCTGATGAAAATACGGCGGACCTAATCGTCATCGGGTGGCCCGGCTATACCAATACAGCAGGTCGTCTCTTCGGTTCAGTGATCGATCCCCTTCTGGACAATCCTCCAACCGACATGGCTGTCGTACGTTATGTGCGCAACGGCGCTCTTAGACCCATTCGCACCATTTTGGTACCTGTAGCAGGAGGCCCCAACAGCCGTCGAGCCGTTTTGCTCGCCGTTCGGCTCGCACAGAGCGAGGACGAGGGGCTTGTAAAAATAACGCTTCTAAATGTCGCTCCTGCTGGCGCCGGTCAGAACGCTCGTATCCGTGCTCATCAGGTCTTCGATTATACAACCGCGGGCATTAGCTACGAACCTATCGAACGGCGCGTTGTCGGGGGTCAAAATGTTGCTGATACCATTCTCGCTGAATCTGAGGGCTTCGATTTTATCGTCATCGGCGCCAGTGAAGAGCCTCTTTTCAAAAATCTTCTGGTTGGCAATGTGACCGAGCAAGTGGCGAAGAACGCCAGTGCAAACACCATCATGGTCAAGCGCCGCAGTGGCGCCCTTCACTCAGTACTTCGCCAGACAGTTTTAATGCCTTCTACCAATGAAACTAATAAACCGGAAAATCTGTAGGCTGATAAACCAGCAAATCGGAAAACCTGCAGACCAGGGCGCTAACATCCCGGTTATTGTGTCTACTGGTTCTCATCTTTCGCTCAAAAAATTGATGAAATCTGAAATCTGTTTTCTATGGCAATTTTGAAGCGAGAAAGTTCAGAGAACGACCGAATTAATGGTCGTGATTTTTGAGTTATGGTACGTT
>PIVW01000593.1 GCA_003353825.1 Chloroflexota bacterium | reverse complement strand
GCGCAGTGGCGCAAGAACTGGGTGGATGATCTCGCCAGCCACCAGGCCTACCTGGATCGGCTTGGGGAACATCGGTTGAAGCAACTGCAATTGAAACACCACGTTTTTACGGAGCCGGTTGACTATGGCTACTGAACCTCCCGCCTACACACTTGCTGAGTTGATGGTCACCGCCGCTTCCAGAGAAATCTCCGACGGCGAGGTGATTTTTGTGGGCATGCGGCTGCCGCTGTTGGGTTTTCTGCTGGCTAAAAGCACCCACGCGCCCCAAGCCGTGGGAATCTATGAACTGGGTCTCATGCGTGACACCGTGGCGCCTGGGCCCATTCTAACCATGGGTGACCTACCCAATTTTCACCATGCCCTGTGGCTCTCCGACATGGCAGACATGATGGGCTTGCTACAAAAAGGCGAGGTGGATGCCGGCTTCATCGGCGGCGCCCAATTGGACCTGTATGGAAACCTCAACACCACCTACGTTAGCCACGGCCAAGCCACCGAAACCCGGATGCCGGGCAGCGGCGGCGCATGTGATCTGGCCAGCCTAGCCAAGAGGCATATTATTATCATGAAACACGAAAAACGCCGTTTTGTGCCCCGGGTGGATTATATCACATCCCCAGGATACGGCGACGGCCCCGGCTGGCGCCAAAGGGTGGGCCTGCCCCGAGGCGGCCCCGCCGCGGTTATCACTGACCTCGGGGTGCTGCGCTTTGATATCGATAGCCGAGAGATGGTGCTCACAGCCCTCCATCCCGGGATAACGCTTGATACGGTGCTGGAAAACACAGGTTGGCTTCTTCGCATCGACTCCCAACTCACCGTCACACCGGAGCCGACCCAAGCAGAATTGAGCAAGTTGCGGCAGTTCGATCCCCAAGGTTTTTGGACCGCTGGGTGATAAGAAGTTGCTTTGTAAGCTCTTCCAAACTTTTTCGTAAAATCCTGCTGTGTTCAAACCTATAGTTATCCTTCCTGCTTATTGCTAGGGATCTGAACCATGACCGCATATCCTTCGGCACACAGCTTGCCACCTGCTGATAGGGTCAGGTCCACGACAACTTTCCTCCCCTTGTTCTCGGTGACCTTTCCCCGAAGCTCAACCTCTATGTTTGTCGGTGTTGGAGCACGAAAATCGATCTTCAGCGATGCGGTTACAAATCGGGCCAGAGGTATCTGCTCAGTTCGGGCCTTGGCTGCCCAAGCTGTCGCTGCCCCATGACAGTCCATCAGAGATGCTATCATGCCACCATAGAGAAAACCCGGCAACCCACCGGAATACTTATGAGCAGGAGTGAAACGACAGACAGTCTCTTCGCCATCCAAATAGCTCTTTATATGCAAACCATCATCATTGAGTTTCCCGCAACCATAACAATGGGCGAATTCATCAGCATAGTGGTCTTGAATGGCCTTTTCTGTCATTTCCTTATCCTCTTAATATCACACTTTTCTCATTCATGGGTTGAATGCTTGAATGGCCCCCCGTAGATTCTGAGCGTCACCTTTCAAACACGATATGGCCATGAGGATTTAAAGAGCCTGTGGCTCGATGGGCCCTCTATCCCTTGATAATTCGGGGTAGGAGCATTTGATGGACCGGGGTGATTGATTTTGGATTCTGATAATTCGCCCCGACAAAGGCCTGGATGTACTTGCGCAGGTCAGGCAAGGCAGAGATTTCATCGACAAATCCATTTATTGCGCAATACGCCGGGCGTGATTTATCTTGATAATCCTTGATCATCTGGTTCATCTTTTCAAGAACCGGATCAAAGCTGTTACCGGCTGCTTCTTCCTTAACGAGTCGTCGTGCATAGGAGGCAGCAGCAGCAGTCTCACCGTGCATGACATAGATCTCAGTTGTCGGTGTGCCTAGGGTAAAGGCATTGTTGTTATTGGCCTGGGGCCCGCACATGATGTAGTGAGCGGCAGCAGAGCCTTTGCGTAGTACAACACACATCATCGACAACTCGGTCTGCTCGATCGAATAGACGAGGGACTGACCAAGAGAGAGCAATTCGGCCTCCTCTGCCAGATCACCGACATCAATCCCGGACGTATCCTGCAGCCAAACGATGGGCAGATTGTCACGCCCGCAGAGGGTGACGAATTCTGCCTGTTTTATCAGCCCCTCACGGTAATGCTTGCCACCAACAGCGAAATATGTGTCGTTGGCGTATTTAGGATAATTGGGATAAAAACCCTGATTATTGCCGATGAAGGCAACCGCGAAGCCATCGACCTTGGCAAGTCCGGTAAAGACCTCAGGACCATAATCGGGTCGAAATTCCATAAACTCACTGTTGTCGGTAAGGCGCGCGAGAATCTGCTTGGCATCATATTGACGCTTCTGGTTGATGGGAAGAATCTTATTGAGATCCTCGGCAGGGAACTTCGGAGGTGCCGGTGCAGCAACCCTGAACATGGTAGGATCATAGGCCGGCATCATCCTCATGTATTCCTTGATGCCATCCAATACGCCCCGTTCGGTATCATGAACCTCGCGGAAGTATGCCGTCTTATCAAAATGGGTCTCGACCCGACCGGGACTCTTTGAGGTGAAGTTTTTGGTGGCTTCGATTAGCGACTTTGCCGCTTCCACATCGAAATGTCCTTTCGGGTTCATCCCACCAACAATGCCGGCACCGCCAACGGCAATATTGGCATCCTGGTGGGCCAACAGTATTGTCGGACTTATGCCCTGGTAACCGCCACCGGCCGGATTGGTGCCATAGATGGCGTTGAGAATGGGAATTCCCAGATGATTGAGATCTGCATGACGAAAAAACGGAGTACCACTCGACCGCCGACCAGCATAGACAGTCTCTTGTTCCATCAGCTTGACCCCGCTGCAATTTGTCAACCAGACCAGAGGTATGTTGAGCCGTTTGGCCATGTCGGTAACCATGAGAATATTCTCAGACTGACCCGATATCCATGCACCGGCCATGACCTTGTTATCAAAGCCGATGATTACTGCCCACTTACCGGATATTTTGCCGATTCCATTGACAACCCCAGTGCACCCTTCCTCATTGTTTCGAGGATTATAGAGTGTGTGGAGAGGGCACCATGTCCCGGTATCCACCATATAATCGAGACGGTCATAAATGGTCATTCCGCCGCGGTCATGAATTTTTTTGGCGGGAATCCCTGCGTTTTCAACACGCTCTACTTCTTTAGCAATAATTTGTTCCTGCTCCCTTACCAAATCAACATTTTCCAGTGTGCGTGTGATATCAACATCACTGAGAGCACAACCAATATCGGCCAGTTTGTCAAAATATGGTCGCAATGGTGTTTGTTTGCGTGACATA
>PIVW01001296.1 GCA_003353825.1 Chloroflexota bacterium | reverse complement strand
TCGGATTGTCTTCCCCTGGGTCGGGGTAACGCCTGCATCAGACAGGCTGGGTTTGCCAGCTACGCTGGGATCGAGTAGGAGGCGGGATTACTCCCGCCGTCCTCTCACACCACCGGGCATACGGTTCCGTACCACGGCGGTTCTTGCAAAATCAGTTTTCATTGTAATGCGTCGCCTGTTATTCGATAAACACCCAACCCGAGTATCAGATACTGTCTTCCACTCCTTACGGGTTTAAAGGCCTCATACGAGCATCTGTTCCAAATAATCAGAGATCGCTTACATAACATCATTTACAAGTTCAGCCCTTCAGTTTGCGGTTACAAACCTAATATGGCCTCTGCTGACTTCTGCACTCTCATTCCAACACCTCACGATGCCGGTAGCCTGTGGCAAGAGTACAGACCTCCCAGGGTAATGCGCGTGACCTTCACACTTATGCTCGCCGCATCTACGTCCACAGCTTCCGTACAAGTATCGGGCTTTGAAGATATTGGCCTTCTTACCCACTGCGACCGCCTCATATGCGATTTCTGTTCGTCGAGCCAGTGTTTTGCCTGCGGCTTCCTTCAGATTCCACCTCGCGATGGACACCCTTGCCGTCCGGCTAATCGTTCCCCTTGTCGGGTCGATAGAGGACTTTCACCTCCAAGTCATCCGATCGCCACCACGCGGTTCGGAACAGCGCCAGTTATGGCGCTACGCGCCATGCCTGGCGCACCAATTAAAAACCGCCTCGGAAGGCGGCTTATATTTATCAATTGACAATACTTACACAGAACTCCTTTTGGCTTGAAGGCGTATA
>PIVW01001295.1 GCA_003353825.1 Chloroflexota bacterium | reverse complement strand
GTTTTACAATGATTGCAACAAGCAAATTTAGTCTAAAGAATCGGGTGAGAATATGAGCGGCAAGACTTTATACGATAAATTGTGGGACACCCACATCGTCAAAGAACGAGCAAATGGAACTACCTTGATCTACATCGATCGCCACCTCATTC
The DNA here is from genome assembly GCA_003353825.1 of Chloroflexota bacterium. Next base: position 655 of record PIVW01001295.1, on the reverse strand, counting down.
ATGAGGTTACATCGCCCCAGGCCTTTGAGGGTTTGCGCTTGGCGGGTCGTAAGCCCTGGCGGCGGGATGCCAACCTGGCGACGCCGGACCATGATGTGCCCACCCTGGACAGTGAGCGGAAAAGGGGTGTTGATGGGATTGTGGAGAGGATCTCAAGGATTCAGGTACAAACCCTGGACACTAATTGTACGGAATTCGATCTGCCTGAGTTCAAGATGCAGGATCGGCGTCAGGGCATCGTCCATGTGGTGGGGCCTGAACAGGGGGCTACGCTGCCAGGCATGACGGTAGTTTGTGGTGATTCCCATACTTCCACCCATGGCGCTTTAGGGGCACTGGCCCATGGTATCGGTACCTCTGAAGTTGAGCATGTCTTGGCAAGCCAATGTCTGCTGCAGCGTAAAATGAAAAACATGTTGGTGCGTGTCGACGGGCAATTAATGGCGGGTGTCACCGCAAAGGACGTGGTGTTGGCCATTATCGGTGAGATTGGTACAGCGGGTGGTAGGGGGTATGCGATTGAATTTGGTGGTGAAGTGATACGTAACCTGTCGATAGAAGGTCGTATGACGGTTTGCAGTATGGCGATCGAAGCTGGCGCGCGGGCGGGAATGGTCGCTGTGGATGATAGCACCATCGAGTATGTGCGGGGTCG
>PIVW01000592.1 GCA_003353825.1 Chloroflexota bacterium | reverse complement strand
GCGCAGGCAAGATCAAACGGGGCCCTAAGCCCAAGCTTCAGACTCGTATTGAAATGCTTTATCAATCGCTTCTATTTTCTATGCGAGACCTCCTGCTCGAACTCGGTTTCGCTATCTAACCTATCGACAAAACTTTGTCGATGTTGGCGCTGTAAGCGCCTACTTTTAGTATATCTCACTGATGTACGATATACTTAACGACTTAAGCTGTGAATGAACCATTGCCTAAATCCCTTTTGCGAGAGTGACTTTTTCATGAAACGAATCCTGGTTTTTGTTTTTGCCCTGACCCTATTCCTCAGTGCCTGCACGAGCATCGCCCCCCCATTGTTTCCCCCGGCCGTCGAAAAAAAGGAAACCGAAGTAGCCGAGCCCGAAGTGCCTCAGGTCGAGGAACCGGCGCTGATACAAGATAATCTCCTTCCAGTGGATCCGGCCATTCGTATTGGTAGCCTGGAAAATGGCCTCACCTATTACATCCGTCACAATGACGAACCCATGAATCGGGCAGAATTGTGGCTGGTCGTGAACGCTGGCTCCCTTCTCGAAGACGAGGATCAATTGGGACTCGCTCATTTTCTCGAACATATGTTGTTCAATGGCACCGAGAATTTCGAAGGCATGGCCATTGTCGATTTTTTCGAATACATCGGCATGGAATTCGGCCCAGATATCAACGCATACACCTCCTTCGATGAGACCGTTTACAAGTTGCATGTTCCTACCGACGACGCTGAGGCTGTAGGAACAGCCTTTGATGTGTTAAGAGATTGGACAGCCTTCGCCACGATTTCACCAGAAGAGGTGGACAAAGAACGTGGCGTAATTGTCGAAGAGTGGCGCTTGCGCAACGAGACCGCCAGCGGTCGCATCGGTGATCAGGTTTTACCCTTTGTGCTCAATGACTCACGTTATGCCGACCGCCTTCCCATTGGTGATATGGACGTAGTGCGAAACCAACCAGCCGAGACTCTCCGCCGCTATTACGAGACCTGGTATCGCCCCGATCTCATAGGCATTGTCGCAGTCGGTGATTTTGATGTGGATGAAATCGAGGCGCTGATCCAGGAACACTTCTCTGACCTATCTGCCCCATCCGATCCTGTCCCGCGTCAGGACTTCACAGTGCCGCCGCATGACGATACTCAGTTTCTGATTGTAACCGATCCAGAAATGAGTATGACCCAAATCCAGGTGATTCGCAAACGTGACAGGAAGCCCCTCCTGACCACAGATGATTTCCGCGATGACCTTGTCACCAATCTGTTTTACGGCATGCTCAACGAACGCCTGAGTGAGATCGCGCGCGCGCCCGATGCACCATTCCTGGGGGCTTTCGTTAGCACAAGCCCGATGGTACGGTCAATTGCGGCAGATTCTATCTTTGCTATAGTAGAAGATGACAAGGTCGAACCGGCATTCGAGGTATTGCTGACCGAGGTAGAACGGGTACAAAGGCATGGATTCACCCAATCTGAACTTGAGCGAGCAAAGAAAAATCTGCTCAGGCGATACAGGGCTCTTTATGATGAGCGGGAAAATATCAACAATGGCGCTTTGGCCTATCAATATATGGCTCATTTCCTGACCAAAGATCCCATTTCCGGTATCGAAGCCCTGTTCGAACTTTCGCAGGAGTTTTTGCCTGAGATCACCCTTGAAGAAGCCAATGCAAAATCGATCGCTCTGACCGCAATCGACAATCGCTCTGTCATCGTTACCGCACCCGAGAAAGAAGAGATCGCATTGCCGTCAGAGCAAGATCTGGCCGGGCTGTTCGAAGCAACGCTGGTTCAGCAGATCACACCCTATGAGGATGAAGTTGTCGATGCGCCCCTGATTGCGCAAAAACCTGAACCTGTGGATATCATCGATGAACAACCGTTAGGCGACCTTGACGTTACAGTGGTGGAACTCGCCAATGGCGTCCATGTATACCTGAAGGCGACAGACTTCAAGAGTGATCAGGTTCTATTCGGGGCGATCAGTCCCGGCGGATTATCGCTCGTATCTGATGAAGACTTTCCGGAAGCAGCGACCATTGCCAACATCATTTCCCAGAGTGGTCTGGGTGAATTGGATCAGTCAGCGATAGAAAAGTTACTAACAGGAAAAGTGGCAATGGTTTTTCCCTTTATCAATGAACTCAACGAAGGTCTCCGCGGTGCAGGCTCACCCGAAGATCTTGAAACACTATTCCAACTCATCTATTTGTACGTTACGGCGCCGCGTGAAGATGAAGACGCCTTCCAAGTTTTCCAGAAGCAACAACGAACCATGCTCAGTAACCGCGATAGTGATCCGAACGATGTTTTCTATGATGCCGTGCTCGAAGCACTCTATGGCCCAACCATTCGACGTGGTACTCTACCATTGGAGGAAATCGACACCCTTGATTACGAAAAGGGGTTGGAGATCTATTCCGATCGTTTCTCTGATGTAAACGACATCGATTTCGTATTCGTCGGTAGCTTTGATCCTGACGAACTCAAATTACTGGCACAGACTTATCTGGGCACGTTACCAACTGGAGACCGGGAGGAGACTTGGCTACCTGTGGCGCCTGGTGTAAGTAAAGAGTCAGTTGAAACACTGGTCTATAAAGGAGAAGGTGATCGAGCTACCGTACGCTTGGTCTTTACCGGTGCATTCGAGCCGATACCAGAAAGCTGGCACGAGCTTTCCGTTCTCGAAGGTGTTCTCAATATAGTTCTCAGAGGGGAACTACGTGAAAGACTGGCGGGTGTCTATTCATCCCAAGTGGCAATGAGGCTTCATGAATTACCGGAGCCAACCTACCGCATCGATGTCTCTTTCACCGCAGATCCCGATCGGGTTGACGAGTTGATCAATGCTACGCTTGCACAAATCGAGCAACTCCGCGTGGACGGCCCAAAACAGGTGGATGTGGAGAAAGCCCAAGCGCAGATCCTCTCCAATCGAGAAGAGCGCCTGGAGCAGAATGGCTTTTGGCTCTCCTTACTCCAGGACTACGCCTTTTATGAGGATGAGCAACGACTGGATATCGCCAGCTTTGAGAATCAGATCATGTCATTGACGACCGAGGACATCCAGCTGGCTGCACTGGAGTATCTGAGGGAGGAACAGTTCGTGAAAGCTGTACTCTACCCGGATGCTTATAAACCGGCCGGCGAGTAGAACTTGGTAACCCGGCTTTTTCAATCCGATCTATCCGCACGCCGAAAACCGCATACCTATCGCCCTAAAATGTCGAGCGCATGTTGACATACGGGTCGATTTTTTATGCCTGTTATTTTATACCGAGTTTTCCAATTTTTTATAGTATTGATGAAAACAAAAAGGATTCTT
>PIVW01000105.1 GCA_003353825.1 Chloroflexota bacterium | reverse complement strand
TCGATTTGAGAAATGGTATACCATCTCATGATACCTTTGGTCGGGTGTTTAGCCTGATTGACCCAGAACAGTTTCAACAAGGGTTTCTGAGTTGGGTGCAGGCAGTGAACGAGTTGATAAAGGGCGTCGTAGCGATAGATGGTAAGTATCTTCTCAATAATCCGGGGAAGAGACCCGTAAGGACTCAGGATAGCTCGGAACAAAACGGCGGTCGGCTCGGGCTTAAAGTGCCAAGTTAGTGTCGAAGGAGTTGAGTACATTGAAAGGAAATGAGCAATCGCATAGTTAGGGAGGAAGCCAAGAAGCATCTAGGTCCAGGGTATGAGCTTGTTCGAAGATTAAGTGGGCGAGACTGGGGAGGGCATAGGCAGCAGAGATGCGGTCATGGATGTAGTGATAGAAGCTGACGTTCAGTTTTTTGGCGGTTTGGGAAAGGGTCATGAAGGTGTCCCAAGCGCGAGTGCCATCATCGCTGCGAGTGCCGTAGCTGATTTTGCGTTTGCGAACGCGAGTGCGAGCAGCCAGTTCGGAGGCGTTATTGTGCAGGGGGATTTCTGGATGGTCCAAGACCATAAGCAAAGCCTGCTGTTTGGCAAAGGTAAGGGCAAGGCGTTCATTGAGCAGCCAATAGTTGGTTTTCTGAGCGAAGATGCGCTCGAACTCGGCAGTGAGATGGTTTTTTTGCTCAGGGGTGGGTTCTTCCCGATAAGCCAAGAGCGCGGCATAGTACTGCCAGAACTGGGTCATGAAGCTGTTCAGTACCTGTTGATGATGAGCGACCATGGGATTGAACTTTTTGTAGTGTCGGGCTTCATGCACCCAGCACAAGGCTAACCACGCCGTCACCAACTTGAACTCAGGCGCGTCATCCACGAGCAATAACTTGATGACAGGCCATTCCATTTGGGCGTTGTAGGCGGCGATAGCAGCGGCATCTAACACCTGACGCTGTTGCTGGGGCCCCAACGCTGGACCCTGCTCCTGCAACAGATCTAGAAAAGCTCGTTCGCTAAGGGTCTCCTCGCTAAGTATGTCTTGCAAATGTTCCCGCTTCACCTTCGACAATCCCAGTGTTTCCAGGTAAGAAAACGCTTCTTCATTGAGAAGGTAGCTGCGCTCAGCACTATTACGCAGCACTTCGATAATGGTTTGACGATCCTTTTTCGGCTTGGTGCTATACACCGTATACAGAGGATTGCACACCACATGACAATAGGCATTCTTTCCTTTCACCCGCATCCCTGTCCAATCACTCTGATGCCAAGGGCTGTTGCGCAATCCCGCTTCATACACTTCATCTTTTTCTGTATGAAAACGCTCTTGCTTCTTGATCAGCAGGTTGGAGAGTTATCCCGCCGAAATATCGATGTTCATATCCCCAAAGAATTCCAGTATCTTCGGCTCCGTCATGTTGCTCCCATAGTAAAACGTCAAGGCCAACGATTTCACCCCGGGCCCGTATTGCCCCTCATAGCCAGGCGGCATCGGCGCCAGGTAGCTCTCTTTCTGCGAGGGTGAATAGAATTTATCCTTCCGAAACAACACATTGTCTGTCTCGATCTTGATGTCCTGCACTATCACCTCTTCATAGCCCTTGCTCTCCGCATCCTCAGGTAATGTTGTCGGGTCCACTTTCAACTCCACTTCCCGATCCACCTTGATATCCACTACCTTTTTCCTTTTCTTCCGTTCCTTCGGCTGCCTGCGTTCCTTCTCTGTTGAGGAACCCTCATTCTCTTTCTTGCTTTGATTCCCCTTGATCTGCGGTTTCCCCTGCTCTCCTTTCAAGCGATTGATCTCATCTTTCAAGCGCTGGACTTCAGCACGCAGACGCTCGTTCTCAACCTTTAACTCCTCTACCAAATTCAGTAATAGTATATACCCTTCTCGGGCCTTTTCATTTTGGATCAGCGTTGGATCAAATCCTTCTAACATTTCATTCCTTCTTCTGTCTGCTTTCGTTACCTCGCTTCGGAGGCTCTCTTCGACTTTCACTCTACCCTACTTCTATTAGTTTTTCATATCACGAATACATGACTTTCATTAGAGTGGGCTACTCTCTCTGGTGCCCTCTCCCCGAATTATTGAGAAGATACTGCTCATAGTCGATAATGTTTGATGATGGCTAAGCAGTTACCTTATTCTTAAGAAATTTCTGAGTCGATAGACCTTAGGTAGTGGATAAAGCTATTAATTTGTTCGATAAGTGTCCCATGCACTGTAGACATATCTTCTAGCAGAGGCAGCAAGCGTGTATCTTCTCAATAACTTGGGGGAACTAACCCGTCCACGAAGGTGGACGTTCGGCGGTACGCCCTCAGAGCCCGAATTCATTCGGCGAGTGCCCCGGAATATTGAGAAGATACGAACATATCTCTAATCCTCACCTCCGGCCTGCGCAACCTGAGCGGTTTAATATCATGGCTCTTTCGGAATTTGCGTGGCCCCTGCTAGAAAGGTATTTTTTCGTTAGCACAACCACCACGCAACACGCAACACGCAACACGTGTTCTTCTAGTACCCCACGAAATCCTGTTGAATCAATATCATTTGCGGGGCTTGAAAGTGATGTCATACGGTACACCGGTACTTCCTGCTTGGGTCAATTTTCTCGTCCTGGCCATTTGATAGGCACGGATTTCCTTGGCCAACGGATGATTGCTCTTCACGCGCAGCTGTGTCAAGGATGCTACGATGGCAGTATCCTGTTCTTGAGTTCAGCCGCAGAGCACAGCCAATGCCACCTACATCGCCCAGATAGAGTACATCGTCTATATGCACATCCTCGCGGGTCGGGATTTTGATACCTTTGTCACGCATAGAAAACACAAACGCTTTTGTCACGCGAGCTGGAATTGGAATATGTTCGTTCATCATATCCATCAGTTCCATTGCTTGTTTATAATCATCAATCATACGTTTATTGTATCACTATTTCGTCGAGCTGGATACCTGCGTTGGCTGGCTGCGAGCGACGATTGGCAGGTAGTTTTCCTCCACAATACGCTTCAAAAAACATCGCTTCTTGCGGGTGGTTTTCCACGGCATGTCGTTTGGCGGCGTCGCCGATAGCGGCGGAAATCTCAAGTTGTCTGATCGCGCCCGGATAGGCCCAGAAGCGAGGCAAAAGCATAAGAGGATCTCCTACCTCTCGTTCGGGCTTGCCTTGCGGAATCCAATTGTACATAAGGGGCCCACGTGAATAGGCAGTATAAGCGTTTCGGTATTCAGCCTTTCGCGCCACTTCCACTGTTGTTTTGGTAAAATTACCGCCGGGCCAGATGAAGGCGATTGGCCGATAGCCGACGTGTTCTTCCAACATGGGTATGGGGCCGAATACCTCCTCCTTTATCTTGTCCTCCGGCGTGCTATTTACCATGTATTGGTGGCGCAATCCATGCGATTGTACGTCGAGATGACCGGTCTCATGCAAGCGTTCTAAGCGTTTCCACTTACCTGTACCATTGCTAGAGATCCAACCTACGGTCAAGGTCCACTCGTTCTTCTCCAATACAGGCATGAAGGCCCCCTCCACCGTGTTCAGCCGGCCATCATCGACGATGAGAAGAAGCGAACGTTTGGGGATGGGCGCATTGAACTCCAGAAAATCAGCCACTTGTTCGGCTGTAACCGTCTCATACCCCAGCGCTTTAGCTTTTTCGATGGTGCGCTTGAAAAAGGGCAGCGGTGTCCAGGTATCGCCGCGACCACGGTTGGCTCGCTTTCCCACACTGTGATACATCACCGGGACTACGATGGTTCCAGGTTCGCTGTTGTCGGGATGCCAGCGCTCTAACATATACTCACAGATATTCTCGATGTAGGTCTCAGGCCGAACACCCTGTAGTAGATTGTCGCTTTCGAAAAATGCTGGGAGGGCGGCATCTGCCGGTGGCGTGGGCAATGGCAAAGGTGTAGGGGTTGAGGTAGGTTCCGGTGTGGGCGTGGGTTCTGGTGTAGGGGTGACCGTGAGGGGGATTGCCATTGGCGGCAAGAGTGGTTCAAACGTCTGGGCGTGGCACGCCCCTAAAAGGGGCATGAAAAGCAGGCCCAGCATCAGGCAGGTCGGGGGAAATCTCTGCACAGACGGCTCCTTGAAAAATTGTTTACTTTAACGCAGTGGAATAAGAATTGGAGTCTATTGGAGGACGGCAGGAAAGAAGTTTACATCCCCCCATCGAACCGCGCCAATATCGGTGGCGCTCACATTCACTCCTGCTCAGCCGAATCTGGCCTGAGAATCCAGATTGCTAAAAAAGTAGCCGCAAAAAAAGCCGTTGCCAGCACAGCTGTAATGCTCGGCACCAGCCACTTCAGTATCGCACTCTCAAGCGATTTAATCCGGGCGCTAGTTGGCCGCTGCGGATCATAGAGCACGGTAACGGACTCACCCACGGTGTAGCCTGGCGACGTACTTCCCTCAGACAGGGTAACCGCTTGGCGATCTTCATGCGGCAAATAGAACTCGACCACAGGGTGATAGAATTTATAACCGCCTTCGTCCCGTCGGATCACTAGCTCCACCACCCGCCCGGGGGTACTCTCCTCTGTGGATTGTGAGCGCCATGCGCTAACACCTGAGACAGCAGCAATCGACAGCATGAGAATTGCCACTCCCAGAAAAATGGCGACGATCATGGTGGGGAAACGGGCCGTCTGGCGTTCCAGTTGGCGGAATGCTTCCTCGAACTCCTCATCGAAGGCTTCGTCAGTCGGATGAGATAGAAGCAGTAGTATCTTCTCACGATCCTCGGTATCAGGGATTTGATCAACATGGTCGTAGGCAATTCCGTCGACCTCGATCGATACGACGTTTTCATCCTCCCATTTTATCGAGTACGTTTTCTCCATGTTCTCTCCTGAAGCCGAATCGCCTGTTGAATGGCGCCTACGAGCGTCTTTGCCGCGCACACAAGAAATGGGAAATATCTTGCATTTTCACTTGCCCACCCGGTCTTTCGATAACATTCTACCAGACCAGGCGGGGCTGTTCTCTATTTGGCTTTTCTGCAAAACGATTGATGAAATCGACCGAATGCAGTGGTAGCCGGGAGCGAACCGTAATCGTCTTCTCTCTTTTGAGGCTCATGCCTCATGACACCGGCCTATGATCCGTGAATCACAGACTGTTTCCGGCCAGCGCAGACAAGGCGTGGCGCAACAACAACGAAATCCCCTATTGTTGTTCCTGTTCCTGGGATTGTTCCTGTTACGGGCCGCACAGCGCGGAACGATTCGCCCCCCTAAAATGGCGGGTAAAATTATCAAAACCGCCGATTCATCGGGTGTTCTCAATCTTCTTCTGCCAGCCGCCCAGCAGACGCCCTACTTCTCCTACCAACCTACTGGCGTGCTTGAACTGCTTAATCGAAAGCAAGCGCAGGTCTCGACTCAGACGCAAATAGGTGCGTAGGCGAATCAAACCTCGATCCGCTATGGCGAGGTCGGCTAATGGGTTTTCACCGGCGCCCGCCTCGACCAGAGCTTCATACGTGCGAAATAATTCGGTTTGTATCTGGCGGGCAAGCACGCCGCGCTGGCTCTTGGGAAAAGCAAGGGTGCGGGGGATAAGCCACTCCATCAGGTCGTAGTATTTGACGAAAATGGGAGATTGCTGCATGGGTTTTTTACACGTTATGAGCGTGGGGTTGGGTACTGGGAATTGGTGAGCGGAAAATCGCGCGACGCAGGCCCCAGGTATCGGCATGGCCAGCGTGGCCGATCCAGGCCCTGACAGACTGATCAAGCTGCTCGCGGGTGATTTCACCTTGCTCGAATTGCTTCAATTGACGCTTGAACCGGCGTTGGAAGGCAATACCGTTCTGCCGTCTTAGCCGTCGGTGCGTGGGGAATACAGTGAGCCCCAAAAAGGGAATGCCTGTGGCTACGGGATGTACGCTGGTCTTGTGGGCATGAATTTTGAGTCGCAGATTTACAAGGAAAGTTTCGATCTCCCTGCGCCAGCGATGCAACGTAGGTTTATCATCGGCGAATAGCATAAAATCATCGCAATAGCGCAGGTAAGCCCGGCAATGGAGGCCCTGTTTGATGAACTGATCCAACTCGTGGAGATAGACATTGGCCCAGAATTGGCTGGTTTGGTTGCCAATTGGCAGACCGCGGGGCCGTGCGACTGCCAGAAGATCGTCGCCGGGAAACCACTCCATCTCATAGCGTTCGTCGTGGATGCTCTGACCGCTGGCGATGATCTGCTGGATGAGATCTAAGGTCGGGGGACAGGCAATGTAGCGGGCTAACAGCCTGTGCAGGATCTCGTGATCGACCGAGGGGAAAAACTGTACGATATCGCATTGCAGCACGTAGGGATAGCGCCGGGCGAAATGGGTGCTGCGATCCAGGGCGGCATGGGTTCCTTTGCCTTTACGACAGGCATAGGAATCATGGATGAAGCGAGCCTCCCAGATCGGTTCGAGCACGTTACAGAGGGCGTGATGGAGAACCCTGTCGCGAAAGGGGGCGGCGCTGATGCGGCGGGGCTTACGCTCGTAGATGTGGAAATGGCGGTAGCCGCCGGGCCGGTAGCTTTGGTCTTTTAACTCGTCATGTAAGCTGAGCAATTCTTGATCGAGGTTGAGTTCAAAGGATGCCACATTGCTTTTGTGTCGTTTCCCGCGCCGGGCTTTGCGAAAGGAACGTTCCAGGTTCTCGAAATCGTAGATTTTAGGGTAGAGTTTTTTGAAGGTTTTCATGGTTGTTGGCGGTGTCTGCGACAAGATACGTCGAGGTTCTGGGTATGCAACCGGCTATTTTGTGCGCCGGTTTTTAAGTGACAATCATCTGGTTGAAATTTCGGGCGCGGCGGGGGCTTCGCCCCCACACCCCCCAGAAAAACAGAACGATCAGAATTCAGAAACCAGAACATCAGGAGTCAGAAGTGGAGAGAGAAGACGTGGCGCAACAACAACGAAATCCCCTACTGGGGAGCCAGCACCAGGGAGAGTACCTGAAACGGGCCGCACAGCGCAGCCATTTCATTTCTTCATCATTCCAATTGCCGCCCCGGATGACTCGCCCAACGTCATCGCCGCCGCTCAGGTCTTCGCGTCCATCGTCGGGGGTGTAGGGGTAGTCTTGTTCCCAACGGGTGCTGCACCACTCCTCCACGTTGCCGATCATGTCTGCGACACCGTAGGGGCTATCTCCTTGAGGTGAATATTGTCCAACCGGGCTGGTTTTGCCGATACCGGTTTGTTTGCTGTTAGCGCGTTTGGCATCCCAGGTATTGCTCCAGGGATAGATGCGGCCATCCGTACCTCGCGCCGCCTTTTCCCATTCGGCCTCGTTGGGCAGTCGTTTGCCCGCCCAACGGCTGTAGGCCAGAGCTTCATACCAACTTACGCCTATCACCGGCTGGGCATCGTCATTCCACCTACTAGTATCCCAGTATCTCGGCTGGTTGCGGTGTTTACCATCATAATCTACATAGGCTTTCTCCTTCCAGCGCTCCGCTTCGATGGCTTCTTGCCAGTAGACGGGGTTGGCGTAGCCGCCTGCCTCGATAAAGCGGCGGAACTGAGCATTGGTGACAGGTGTGCGGTTGATGAAATAAGCAGGCAAGTAAACGGTGTGCTGCGGCTTTTCTCTGTCTTGGGCATGCCGATCCTTATCCGTACTGCCCATGAGGAATTCACCGGCAGGTATCTTGATCATGTCTAGCATCTGTTCCCGGCCCAGGGCCAGCAGCGCTTCCAGGGCGGCGTGGCGAGCAGTGTCGTCAAGGTCGTGCTCGTAGGTTTGCAGCAGGGCGGCCGCCACGATATCGCCAACCTGACCCAAACGGCCCAGAGCCAGGGCTGCTTCGACGCGGGCATTGGCATCAGGATCTTGTAGACTGCTCAACAAGACTGTGGCACTCGTTGAGTCTTTGGCGCCCAGACGGCCCAGGGCTGCTACAGCCGCCTGCCGTTCCTCCGTCTTCGCCGAACTGGTCATTGCTGCCAGGCGTTGGCTAATCTCCGCACGCAACTCGACAGGAGCATTTTCTGTCAAGAGTCGTTGCGCCAGGAAGAGATCGGCGCTGGTGTCGCTCTGAAGCAGGGGTTGGGCGTGTGCAGGAAGCAGATCGGGAGCAAATTGATGCAGGGCTTCAATCGCTTGTTCGCTTTCCCCTGTGGTCAACGGTTTTTCCGCTTGTGTGCTAAGCAGCCCCAGCAGAGCGTCTGTCAACTCCTGGCGCAGTGGGTCTGCAACCTGTTGTGCGCCTTCCGCCAGACATTGGGCGGCAAGCAGCCATAGGGCATTGTCCGCTCCGGGCTGTTTTGCCCGCCCGATCATGTATTTCAATAAAGGTTCAGCGTTATCGACCAGACCGCAGTAAAGCAGGATGACCTCTTTCCAGGCCGGGTTGTCCAACTGTCCATTGAGCAGCGCCGCGCCTTTCTCATCTCCGAGGAGGACGGCGGCCTCGGCGGCAAAGAATTCTTGCAGGGTTTGGTGCGAAAAACCGTAACGGTCAATGGCCCACTCCTGGATCAAACCACTGGTGCGGGCGACTTCGTCCAGCAGGTCTTCGGAGGTAGTTTCTTTGGGCAAACGTCGGCTGTGTGTAAATGTCTCCAGCCAATCAAGTAGATCGGTGCGCCACAGCAATCCCTTTTCTTTGTTTTGGAACACATACAATGCCAATTGGCGCAACATCCGCCATTTGATGTCTTCTCCGAACCGACCCTTGTGGGTGCCTTGCAGGTCGTTCCAGCGAGCAATACGTGTACTAACGCAATGCTTGTACAGGTCGGCCCGTAGATCAGGTAGATGGCGTTGACGGTCGTAATGGTCGGTAATCAGCAAGAGCAAGAGCGGATTGGCAGCCAGTTCCAGGAAACGTTTGTTACCCTTCAGTTCCTCCACCAACTCATTTGCCAGTTTGCTATCCCTGGCATCTTCTGACCCAAACCAGTTGTGAACGAAACGCTCAATAGCCGGAACATCGAACTCCATCACCTCAGTTTTGGGAAAACCAAGTAACTGTTGGCCGTGATCGTAGCTGTATTTACGTGAAGAAACAACCAGAATGTTTCGATTCTCCCCATGTTTCTCGTCCCGTACATGCCGGTGGGCAAATTCCTGCACCAATTCTAGCAATCGTTCGTGATCGTCTACACTCGAAACTTCGTCCAAACCATCCAATAAAATCAAACAGCGACCTTGCTGAAGCCGTCTTTCGAAAAAGTGATCGGCATTGGGGAAGCCATAATCGGCAAAAACCTTGGGGAAAACATCCTCCAGTTTTTCCACGCCCTTCAAGTCACTCACCATCTGTCTGAAGCGTATGAAAATGGGGATGTGATTTTCCACTTGCGGCTGGCGGCGAAGCGCACACATAAAGGCCAAATGGTACAGATACGTGGTCTTGCCCGCGCCTGGCCCGCCCAATACGACAAAGCGATGATAGCGCCGTATGGCATCCCAGGGACCAACAGAGCGTTTTTCCTGCCGGCGGCGCATCTCCTCTCGCGTGCGGAAACGATCAACAAACTCCTCCCCCACATCCGGGCGAATATCTTCGGTCAGCAGAGAGGGAACGTACATTTTGTCCAACTTGATTTCCCGGTCGATCGCGACCAGTTTTTGTCCTTGAAGGTGTTGCACCGCGTCAGCCAACGTTTTGCGATAGTCTTTCTCATACCGCAGACGTATGATGAGCACACTGGCAAATCTATCAAAAAGAAAGTGGAAGAATTGTCCTAACCATTCCGCTAACTTCCCGGCAGCATTCTTGAAAAACACCCCCACCAGTACCCCTGTCATCAAGGCGATGATAAGCGCGAGAAGAATCGCTTCCCTATTCTGCTCCCAGACTTGTCGGAGTTGTCCCCCTAGGTTGTCCGGCAAAGGCGGAGTAGGACTCGGTGTCGGTTGGACAATTAAAATGGCCGGCGGTTCCGTGGCCGTTGGACGCGGCGTTGCGGTTGCAGTGGGCGTCGGCGGAAGCGTTGCCGTGGGCGTCTGTGTTTCAGTTTGAGCATGGATAGGCGTCGTGGCAATAACAAGCAACGTAAGCGCAAAGATAGTCAGCCATCCGACCTTCCTAAACATGCACAAAAGTATAGCACGGGTGGCACGTCTATGCCACGCACGTTAACTTCCCTGAAACCAAGCAGTTGGCCATTTTCGATAATGAAAGTCTGCATCAGGATGGGAAACAAAGGGATAGACAGAATTCCTCAGATGGATATCGTGTCCTGGTTGGGCATGGCAAGAATGGTGTTATCTGTGGCCGATTGAATCCAACACTTTGTCGATGCCAATGCCTATCGCCCTATCCCGTTTTCGCCATCTCGTAGAGCGCATTCACCGTCCGCCAGTTGCGGGTGGTGGCAACCACCTTCAACTTGCGCTCGAAGAAATTGTTGGACAACTTGGTTCGCCCGGCCCCGCTAGGCAAGAAAAGATAGATCTCCTGGCCCACTACACAGAATTCATCGCCAGAATTCTCCGGCGCTGCCAGAGTTTCCAACAGCGTCGAGGAGGGAGTCTCCGCAAGAAATGTTATGTAGAGTTCTTTTGCATTCTCACTTCTCGTGCGCAGGTAGGGGTTGTGCTGCAAAACCCGCGCGAAATCGGCAGATGAGCGCAGCAAGAGGGAAACCGAGTAGCCGTAGCTTTTCTCGATCTCCGCCTCAATCATGTTCGCAAGCGCGGCTCTGTCTTCTTCATCGCTTTCAAAGATGACATTGCCGCTTTGCAGGTAGCTCTCCACAGCGGAAAAGCCCAGCGATTCGTAGAGATCTCGTAAATCCGCCATGCGTATCTTTTTCTGTCCGCTGACGTTGATGCCACGTAAGAGGGATATGTGTGTGGTCATAGTGATGATTTTACCAACTCTACAATGACAGAGTCAGCCGCATCCCTTCCTCAACCTGCTGCATCATCTTTGCATTTAATGAACTCACGTAGTCGCTAAGAAATGACCTGTCTATCGTAATCACCTGAGATACATTTACGACTGAATCACGGGGCAAGCCGCTTTGCTTGGCGTCGACAAAAACGTTGCCGGGAGCATTCGCCAATTTAAGATTGCTTGTGATAGCCAAAACGATGACGGTGTGTAAATTGCTGATATTGAATGCGTCAGCTTGAACCACCAATACCGGACGTCGATAGTCAGGAGATGAACCAACCGCATCTGGCAGGGACGCCCACCCTATTTCATTTCGGTTCACTACCAATCATCTATGGGCAAGGTCTGGATTTGCATTTGCATCAGAACAGGATCGATCGATTCTGTTGAATCCGAATAGACCTCATTGAGCGCCTGGGTCACCACTTCATCATTGAAAGAATCTATAAATTCCGAGAGCGCAGTCGTGTAGAATTGGCTACGAGACATACCTAAGTGCTTTGCCATATCATCAGCAGCCTCGAAAACGAGATCAGGGACTGAAATTTCAGTTTTCATATTGAGAGCATAATTTTACCGATTCTGAACAACACCAGGGGCGTTGTATAAATACGGGGCAGTCGCCTGTAGTCGTAGCACTTATCCCCCAACGGATCTCGGCAGAAGCATGATCCACAGAAAACAACAAAAGCAGTCACTACGGTGGGGGCGCCCGCTCCGGTATCACTTGCTTCACAAGCCGCACGGTCCCGGCATCGGCAGCGAGGATTGCAACCGACTTTAGCGGAATCTGGCTACCGGGAGGAAAGGCCATATGACCGGTCACCCCCTCGAACTGCTGGATTTCCCCCAGAGCGCGCCGTACGGCCTCCGGGTCACTGCTACCCGCCTCCCTGACAACGGCCATCAGTAAGCGCGCCGCATCGTAGCCCAGCGCTGCGAAGGCATCTGCTGTGGAGTCGGGGTAGGCCTGACTGTAAGCTTCCCGAAATGCAACTGTCACAGGATCGTCATTGTCGGCGCCCAGGTAGGCGTGAGTGGTGAAGTACACCTGGTCCACGTCCGCCTGTTGCTCCCACAGTCCGGCCACGTCGAACCCGTCGCCGCCCAGGATGGGCCCACCAGTATGGCCCGCCGTCCGCAGCGCCAGCACGACCGGCAGGGCGTCGTCAGAGGTAGCCGCCAGATAGATGAGGTCGGCAAGTTGCAGGCGATCGGCCGCTGCCTCTATGCCGGCGGCGTCTCCGGGCACATAGCCCTGCACTGACAGAACCTGGCCGCCCAGCTCTTCAAGTCGAGTCCGGAAGTAGCCCTGCAGCAACTGCGTGTAGGTTGATTCGCTGTTGAAAAGGATGGAGACCGTGCCGGCGGAGAGATCGTCGTGCGCCCATTCCGCGCCGGCGGCGGCTTGTACATTGTCGCCAAAACCGGCCAGGAAGAGAAAGCCCGGCGCCTCTGCAGGCGGCTTGGACGAGGTGGCGCCGGAGGTGAGGAAGAGGCGCCCATGTTCGGCTGTCACCGGTGCTGCGGCCAGGACCAGATCGGTGTCCGAGAGGCTGAAAATGGCTGCAGTGGATGGTTGCTGTTCGATGATCTCAGCAGCGAGGGCGGCAACTACAGCCCGCTCGGATGTCCCATCCTTTACAACGAGTCGCACGGGGCGATCCAGCACGCCGCCTGCCCGGTTGGCTTCGGCAACAGCCAATTCAGCGCCTTGGGCGAAAGGCACGTCCAGACCAGCCTGACTGCCGGTCAAGTTGTAGATCGCAGCGAGTACGAGGGGCTCAGGCGCCAGCGATTGCCCATCAGCCTCACTTTGAGCGAGTATTGCCTGTTGAAACGCCGCGCTTTGCGGTACATCCAGGTGAACGGCGTCGCTGGCGTCGATCTCGATCTCAACGTCCTGCACCAGGCAGTCTAGCACATGCCCACCTTCCTGGCGGTCCTCTGTGAGGAAGTGGAAGTGGTAACCCACCGAGTTTGCACCCTGCATGTAACTGGGCAGGCGAAATCCGAGCATGGAGCCGATCACATTGTGGAACTCGAATACGGCCTGGTTGGCAAGCGCATCTGACAGTGTCGGGTAAGGCTTGCTTTGCTTGTGCGGTGCGCGCGTCTTGAGAGTGGCGAAGGCGCCGGTGATCTTGAGCGCATAGGGTGCATTGGCCGTGGATAGGAAAGCGTCCAGGTGATCTTCGAGTTTTACACACGTCATCGACTCACTCACCGAAAGCCTCTGGTCCGCTGCAAAGAAGGTCACCACGGCAAAAGGCGTTTGCCCAGCATCATCGGCGAGATACGCCACACCGTTAGATTTGACCTGGTAGACCTCGCCGTCGATCACCACCATTTCTCCGTCCAGGGCATTGAACGTGCCCAGTCCGAAATCGCCGTGGCTCTTCAGTTCTGCAATGGTCAAATCCCCATCGTAGAGACCAGCTTGCAATGCGCTCAGCGTCGACGTTTGCCAGAGGGTTTCCTGGTTTCGAGGCATCTCTGGTCGGTCTGGAACCGTCACAGGAGCGACACAAGCTGTTAGTAGTGCCGCCAACATCAGGATCGCGTATCTTAACAGAGTTTTGGTTGACATCGGTTTGTTCCTATTCATGTTGAGTCGCTGCAACTCCCGTAAGTTGTGCGGTTCGTAGTAGAGGGTTCATCGTCGTGACAGGTGTACAGAAGCGCTAAAGCACTTACTGCAAACAGCCTCCTTATTTACGCTGCTGTGTACTAGCAGGAGGGGCGCAGATTCCGAAAGTGTCGGCTCTCTTTAGTCGATTATCCGCACTTAGGACAGAGAATTTAATAACTTGCGGAATCCAACCGTCATTTCAGGGAGCAAATCGGCAAGTTATTCTGTCCCTGGTCCTTAACTATGCCACAGGTGGGGCATGTTCGTCATCTTGTCTCTATGTTCAGATTTCAAGGTACGAATTTTAGACTTAAGACATGCAGAATTTATCGCTCGTCTACTTTAGATATCCCCGCCTGGCCTCGCTGGTGTGCGACTTTTTCTCTTTGGCCTTAAGACTGACTCTCCTGAAAAAAGGTCTAGACAAGCTATGAAGGCCGAGATAACAAAAAAAGGGGGGGGGGTTAGACGCGCTTTTCCCCGTGAAACCCTATGTTTTCCTTTGCGATCTCTGCGTCTTTTGCGGTTAGGCTGATCCACAGAAATAACTATCCGGGTGAAGGCTGAGGCATAATCCAAC
>PIVW01001294.1 GCA_003353825.1 Chloroflexota bacterium | reverse complement strand
GGGCTCCCACGGTACTGTGGCCGCTGTGCGCGGGCGCTCGGATATCGCCGTAGGCGCCAGAGGCGTGGCAAAGCCGTCAGGATTCGGGTCCAGGTGACCCCAGAAGAGCAGATAGGCATCGGCAGTGCCGTCCTTTGTCTCATCACACACGAATTCGATATACGCCCTTTCGATGCTCGCATTGGCTGGGATCTCGATGCCCCGAAAGTTCAACCCGATGAATTGCCTACCGCCATTGTCGACATTGTCGTCGGTTATTTCCAGGTCTGAACTGGTGTTATAGGCGTCTTGGCTGCCGGTATTCACCGCCTCTTCAGCGTCATCACTCCCGGCAGCGATTCTCACCTCCACGGTCGTGGCGCCCAAGGCCGTATCTGAACGGGCCAGGGTCATCACCAAAGCAAGAAGAATTAAAACAAGTAGTTTCCTAAACATGAGATGTCTCCTTCTAATAAGTAGTTAATGATACGAAACACCCGGGGCTTTGGCTGCACACCAAGGCCCCATTTTTCTCGAATAGACATTTCTTTATCGGCCAATACATGGGATGGATTCAGTGAGTTTAGGGCAGGTCCGTAAAGGTTCAACAGTAAATCGCCTTTGACCTAGCTGCGACATCCAGTGCCCGCCTCCATTACCAGGGCCATGCACCCTCTGGTGCCTAAACAGAACGTATGTCCGTTCATGATAAAACGCCGATAATATAGAGTAGCATATGCAATTCGCATCTTTCAATCAAGGTTTTTTGTGCACTGAGTTCTGAATTCACGAAGTCTGCAATTCTTCAGTCCTAAGTGTAAGTACGTAAA
>PIVW01000104.1 GCA_003353825.1 Chloroflexota bacterium | reverse complement strand
GGCGGGGGCGGCACAGGCAGCCAGCAGCCCAAGTACCATGACGGCCAGCAAGATCGTCAATCCTTTTGACATGTGTTTCATGTTTCTTTCTCCTCATATGATATGAGAGTGAAAATGGTTGTGGTATTTATCGATGATTATGGTTGTGGCGTCTATGTAGAGTCTAGAATGAATTTGAGTTCCACCTCCTTTTTGTCATGATTGAAAGGGTTTTATGAAGATCCTCGGATGACCAACTCGGAAGGCAATATCTTTACTCTCTCTTCAACGCTTTCTTCTGCAATGAGTTTGAAAAGCAATGCCGCTGCAGCCTGTCCCACCTCCCAAGCAAAGTATCTTCTCAATATTCCGGGGCACTCGCCGAATGAATTCGGGCTCTGGGGGCGGGGTTCTATGAACCTACGCCGAACGTCCACCTTCGTGGACGGGTTAAATCCCCCAAGTTATTGAGAAGATACCAAGCAAACCCTTTGACAGTGGTCAAAGGAGGATTGAAATCAATGGCAGTGGGAATATCATCGTATCCAACCACGGCTATATCCTCAGGTATCCTTAATCCTGCTTCTTGTATAGCTCTAACCGCTCCCATTGCCATACGATCATTTAAGGCGAAAATGGCGGTAGGAGGGTCAGGCAATGATAGGAGTTGATCGGTGACGACAGCACCGCTCCGGCGAGTATAGTCACCACATACAACCAGTGAGGAGTCGAACCCCAATCCCGCCTCGACGAGAGCTTGCTCATGCCCTTGTAATCGTTCGGTTAAGCCAGCGATAGCGCCCATGGGCGGCCCATCGATGATGCCAATCCGCTGATGTCCTCTATCGAGAAGGTGTTGCGTTGCCCTATTCCCGCCATCTTTATTATCGCTGCAAACAACATAGGCCTCTGGATTACCGAGATCTCGCCCCAGACTTACATAGGGGTAATTTTGGCTATTCAATCCCATAAGAATGATCATCCATTCGTTGTCAGACGACACTGCCTAAGGAAGAATGTGAACGTTCACATTTTAGCATGTAAATGGCTTGGGGTCAATAGCACCGGGAAGTGCTATAATATGCATTTATGGGTTTGATGAGCAATCGGCAGCAGTGGCTTTGCTACCGGACACTTTTCTATTGTGTCACCCTGTGCGGGTCAAACATACAACATTCACGGTCTCGAAACGCCAGCGAAGGGTCTAGTGGTCATGAAACGAGAGATTCTTCGCTGGAATTAGGCGCTTACGCAAAATCATCGACAGTTTTTTGTCGATGTGTGTGGCAAGTGGCACGTTGCAAGTGGCAAGTTCAACCTTGTCTGCAAGCGACGTTGTACCTGCGACCTGCTACTTGCTACCTGCCCAACGGGGCCTGATTTTCACAGCGCCGTCTGGGAACAATTACTAGTTTGTTGTTGTGCATTTTCTGCTGCAAACGATGCATCTGAGATGTGTATTGGCTTCGCAAACCCGCTCAGACCTGTCCTGAGTGAAATCGAAGGAATGACATTTCAAAAAGTGTCCGGTAGAGAACAGTGGCAGGGCCATAGACAACGATTGAGAAGCAGCATGATGGTCAATATCGCCTTCGATGGTCAAACGTCAAATGTCACTAACGCTACATGCCAATCCACATAGCCAGGAGTGAGAAAATGCGGGTTAAATTCGGCTGGGTACTACCCTACGGCAAGCACCCTATTCTTCAAGACAAATCGACATCCTTCCTGGCTTACCTTGAGCGTGTGAGTGGCGGCCTAGAGGGTTTTCACTCCTTATGGATGCCCGACCATTTTATGGACAGCCAAATCGATGTCCCTGAATCGATGACATTGCTCAGCTTTCTGGCTGGTCAATATCAGACATTCCAATTAGGTACTATTGTCCTTGGCCAGAGTTACCGCAATCCTGCTCTGCTGGCCAAAATGGCGGCCACCTTGCAACAACTGTCCAATGGTCGATTCGTGTTAGGCATTGGCGCCGGCTGGAAGGAAGATGAATACCGGGCCTACGGTTACAACTACCCGCCCGCCCCCACTCGTATCGCCCAAATGGCTGAAGTCATGCAAATATGTCAGGCGATGTGGGATCCGGCGCAACCCGAAGCTAGTTTTGAGGGCGAGCATTATCAGATCGAAAACGCCGTATGCAACCCCAAACCTGATCCGCCGCCACCCATCATGGTCGGCGGCGCCGGCGAGAAATTGACGTTGCGAGTTGTGGCCGAGCACGCGGACTGGTGGAATCTGGTCGGCGTCTCACCCGAAATCTATGCGCACAAAATCGACGTACTGAAACGGCATTGCATCGTCGTAGGCCGTGATCCGGCAACTATTCGCAAGACCTGGCTGGGTGTGGTCAGCATTGCGCAATCGCACGCGCAAGCAGAAGAACAGATGTCAGGGCATCCGCTGTGGCCGGGTGACGTTCCCCTGCTTGGGACGCCGGAGGAGATAGCAGACCAATTACAGCAATACGTCGATCTGGGAGTGGATCTCTTCCACTTGAGTTTTGTCGATGAGCCCGCGCTCGATGGTATTGCCCTTTTCATCAGCGAAGTGCTACCCCGATGGCGCTAATCTCTTGATGTTCTGAGGATTAAAGATCAAAGATTGAAGATTAAGGACGATCGGCAAAAGAATCTTCAATCTTTAGTCATTAATCTTTGGTTCTGTTCGCAATCGCAAACTTGGATTTGTAAGATGCAAACTCGGTAGAATGAACCATGCCTTAAATGACAATCATTAGGGCTCTAGCTTAAGTGACTTTCCACTCAGATTAGGGAATGGCTCGCCTCAAAATCGCCGCTCACAATGGCCTAGAAAAATCATAATCATGCAAGAGGTTTCTGGCAATCACCACCTGTAACAGTTAAAATGTAAGTGCATTGACAATGCGGCAGCGATGAGGTACTCAAGCAACCACAGCGCAACACGCAACACGCAACACGCCATCTACCTATGAAAAACTCCCGGCCTAAACCCCTCGATCTCTACCTGCAGATCGTGCTCATCCGTGAGTTCGAACTGAGAGCCATCAACGAGCGCCGCGCCGGCCTTATTCCCGGTTTCATCCATTCTTGCGTCGGGCAAGAGGCCACCGCCGCCGGAGCCTGCGCTGCTCTTGAACCTGATGATGTGATCACCAGCACTCACCGTGGACACGGCCATCTCATTGCTAAAGGGGGCGAGCCCAAGTACATGATGGCGGAACTGGCAGCACGCAGCACCGGCTATTGTGGCGGCAAAGGCGGCAGTCTGCATATGACGGACTTCGATCTGGGAATCCTCGGCGCCAATGGTATCGTGGCCGGTGGCATCCCCATGGCTGTGGGCGCGGCGATGGCCTTCCAGATGCGAGGTGAGAATCGTCTTGCCCTGGCTTTTTTCGGCGATGGAGCGGTCAACGAAGGCGCTTTCCATGAGGCGGCTAATCTGGCAGGGCTATGGAAGCTGCCGATCATCTTCTTCTGTGAAAACAATCTATATGGCGAAGGTACGCCGCAACACCAGCAGGCCCCCGTTCCCGATCTATCTTTGCGAGCGCAAGGATATGATTTCCCAGGTGTAATCGTAGACGGTAACGATGTCTGGGCGGTGTACGAGGCGACAAAAGAGGCTGCCGATCGCGCACGAGCCGGCCAAGGTCCCACATTCGTCGAGGGCAAGACCTATCGTCATCGTGGCCATTACGAGGGCGACCCCATGGTCTATCGCTCGGATGAGGAAACCGAGGCATGGAAGGAGCGTTGCCCGATCTTGATCTACCGCCAACGCTTGCTAGCCGATGAGACCGCAACAGTGGCAGAATTAGATGCCATTGATGCCGAGGTGGAGCACATATTGGACGAAGCAGTCGCCTTTGCCGCAGCCAGCCCGGTACCTGCCCCCGAAACCGCCCTTGATGGTGTCTACGGTGATACACATGGTGGACTAGTTTTCTAGTCGTAGGCGAATAGATATGTATCGTCCTGAAGGCCACGAGCTACAGAATTCAGGACCTAACACCTAACACCTAACACCTGACACCTGACACCTGACACCTAACACCTAACACCTAACACCTAACACCTAACACCTAACACCTAACACCTAACACCTAACACCTAACACCTAACACCTAACACCTAACACCTAACACCTGACACCTAACACCTAACACCTAACACCTGACACCTGACACCTAACACCTAACACCTAACACCTAACACATAACACCTAACAACCCCCAATGCGACAGATCTCATTCAGTGAAGCAATCAACGAAGCCATGAGCGAAGCCATGCGCCAAGACGAAAGCGTCTTCCTCTTAGGCGAAGACGTCGGCCTGTTCGGCGGTGTATTTGGGGTTTCGGCCGGGATGTTCGAAGAATTCGGTGCTGAGCGGGTAAGAGATACGCCGATTTCCGAGACAGCGATCGTGGGTAGTTGTTTGGGTGCGGCGCTGATGGGCATGCGCCCCATTGCCGAGATCATGTTCGCTGATTTTGTGGCCTGCGCCATGGATCAGGTGGTCAATCAGGCGGCAAAAGCCCGTTATATGAGTGGCGGCAAGGCCAGCGTTCCCCTGACCATCCGCATCGTTAATGGGGCCCCAGGTTCGGCAGCGGCGCAACATTCTCAGAGCCCTGAAGCCTGGTTTATGAATGTTCCAGGGCTGAAGATCGCCATTCCTGCTACACCCTATGATGCTAAAGGCCTGCTCAAGTCGGCCATTTTGGGTGAAGATCCTGTACTCTTTTTCGAGCACAAAATGCTCTATGCCGAAAAAGGTGGCGTGCCTGAAGAGGTGTACACAGTGCCTTTTGGCGAGGCAGCCATCCGTCGTGAGGGAACCGATGCTACGGTCATCGCTATCGGCGGCGTTTTGTCTACAGCGTTAGAGGCGGCGACAAAGCTTGAGAAATCAGGGATCTCGGTCGAGGTGATCGATCCCCGCACTTTGGTACCTCTCGACTCCAAAACATTGGTCAACTCGGTCAAGAAAACCCATCGGGTCGTGATCGTGCACGAGGCGCATCGTCGAGCGGGTCCGGGAGCAGAAATCGCCGCCCTTTTGGCGGAAGAGGCCATCGGCTATCTCGATGCACCCATACTGCGCGTGGCCACCAAAAACGTCCCCTTCCCCTACAACCCCGAACTGGAGCAATTCATCCTGCCGATGGTCGATGATGTCGTAGCTGCGGTAGAAGAGATGGTGCACTACATACTTTGATCGCTCCTTATGAGAATCCCAGAAATCGCAATCATCCCTCAAGCCAAGATCAGACAATACTTGCTGATCTATCGTCGCCGCAGCGATAAATCACGGTTCCTTGCCCGAGCGGGATTTCTGGCGGACAATGCAGATGAACTTGAACAGGCTATACGACAGCTTGCACGGAATCATGAAGCGGTCATCGACGGAACAAATGATTACGGTACATTTTATCTGGTCGAAGGCACGCTAATTGGCCCAAAAGACACGCTTGCAGTCATTACAGTTTGGCTGCACAGAAAGAGCGATGGTGAAATCCAATTCATTACGCTCAAACCAGCGAGGTAACACAATGACTTTGACTCTGTATCAAGAAGTAGCAGTTATTCGAGATATCCCTGAATCGGACTTGAAAACAGATGATGTAGCGATGCTGGTCGATTTCGTTGACCATCCTCATGGCGGAGAACAAGGCGCCTTCTTGGAAGTGTTTAATGCCGTTGGTGAAACGATAGCTGTGGTGATTGTTCCTGTATCGGCTATAGA
Source organism: Chloroflexota bacterium (assembly GCA_003353825.1). The sequence continues at coordinate 8,397 of PIVW01000104.1, read as the reverse complement.
ACCTCTACGAGCCGATCAGGTTCCCACTGTCAGATCATTGCAAAAAGCTGCATAGATCGATTTCGTACACCCATATTTCTGGAGCGAATAACAAATTCATGGACACTCAACTCTTCAAAAAAGACTTCATTTCCACACAGGACTGGTCTGTCGATGAATTATGGACCATGCTCGAAGCAGCACTTAAACTCAAAGCTGACTTTGCCATGGGCGTGCCTCAAGATCACATTCTGCGCGCCCAGACCCTGTACATGCTCTTTTTCGAGGAGAGCACACGTACCCGAAACTCCTTTGAAACCGGCATGACACAACTCGGTGGCCATGCCATCTTCCTCACGCCCAAAGCCACCCAGATCGATCATGGCGAGAATGCTAAAGATACCGGTCTGGTTCTGGGCAGCTATGGCAATGCCATCGCCGTGCGTGACTGCCGTACCGGCATCGGGCAGCGCTATCTGTATCAGATGGCAAAACATTCACCTGTGCCTATCTACAGCATGCAGGAAGATGTCGATCATCCTTGCCAGGCCATGGCCGATCTGATGACCCTGGTCGAGCGCTTTGGACGGGATCTGCGTGGGCGCAAATTTGTAGCCTCATGGACCCACGCCCCCAAGTACGTGCGCCCTCTTAGTGTGCCCCAATCCCTGGTAATGCTCATGCCTCGCTTTGGCATGGACGTGACGCTGGCCTATCCAAAAGGCTATCATATGATGCCGGAGATCATGGAAACAGCGCGGAACAATGCCGAGATCGCCGGGGTCAAGTTCGAAGAAACGGATGACATGGAAGCGGCCTTTGAGGACGCAGATTTCGTCTATCCCAAATCGTGGGGGCCGATCATGGTGACTGAGGATGAGGCAAAGGTGGAGGCGATGGCGGCCAAGCACGAGGACTGGTGTGTGACTCAACGACATATGGATCTGGCCAAAAAGCACGCCGTCTACATGCACTGCATGCCCATCGACCGTGGTCACGAGGCTGATAACGATGTAATCGATGGCCCGCAATCAGTGATTTACCAACAGGCTGAGAACCGTTTGCACGTGCAAAAAGCCCTTATGGCGTTGACGATGGGGGGGCGGTGGTAGTGCGGAGATCGGAGATCAGAAGACAGAGGTCGGAGATCGTCGGCATATCTAGTAACAAGCCCCACACTTGATAACAATTGAGATTCAGAGATAAAACCATGTCGTTTGTAATCCCCGAGCAGCTCTTACAAGCTGCCGAGAAAGTTAGGGCGCAGGCTGGATCGATGCAACAGGCCCAGATCGATTTTCTGTCCGACTTGATTCGCTTCAAAACACTCACCGGTGAGGAAGGCCCGGCCGTTGAGCGCACGCTGGTCGAGATGCAGGCGCTGAGATATAACAATGTCCGCACAGACGGCATCGGCGACGTTCTGGCTGAGGTCGGTGATGGCCCCCATCGCCTGCTCTATGACGCACATCTAGATGAAAATGAAATTGCCGACCCCAATGACTGGCCCTACCCGCCTCTGGAACCGACCGTCAGCGGCGGCAAGCTCTACGGTCTCGGCGCCTCAGACTGCAAAGGGGGTGTTGCCACAATTCTCTACGGCGCCCATTTAGCCACACAGCTGGGCATCACCCGAGACTGCACGGTTATCGTGCAAGGATCAACGCTGGAGGAAGACGCCGAGGGTTTTGCCATGCGTTATCTGCTGGAGGAGGAGGATTTCATCCATCCTGATGGCGTGCTGTTGGCCGAGGCCACCGACCTGACACTGCGACGCGGGCAGCGTGGTCGTTGTGAGGTCAAGGTGCGAGTGCCCGGCAAAGCGGCCCATGCCAGTCTGCCCCACCTGGGCGATAATGCCATCCTCAAAGCCCGTCCTGTGCTCGACGCCCTGGAAGCGATGACAGAGCATTTACCTGAGGACCCGATCTTCGGTAAGGACACCCAGGTGGTCACCATGATCTCATCGCCGCACACACCCAACAGCGTACCCGCCTGGTGCGAGATCACAGTCGACCGTCGTCTTGGACCCGGCCAAAATGGGGATGACGTTTTGGCCGAGATACGACGGGCACTGAGTGGGACAGATGCGATGGTCGAGTTACCAACTCAGCCGGTCAGGTCGTGGACGGGCGTTGACCTCAGCGGACCTGCCTTCTTTCCCGGTTGGTTGCTGCCAGAGGATGACGCCTTAATGCAGGCAGGCAAACTCACTTGTGCGGCGCTTTGGGGGCAAGTCCCTGTAGTAGATGTGTGGAAATTCAGCACCAACGGTACTTACTCGGCAGGAGTCGCCGGTATCCCCACCCTCGGTTATGGCCCGCAGGAAGAGCAGTACGCACACACGCCGCAAGATCAGATCGACCTGAATAAAATGCTGAAGGCGACGATGTTTTATGCGTTGTTTCCGATGGCATACAGCTACATTCAGAAATCTGAGATTAGCTGATTAGAGATTGGAGATTAGCTTTCTCGCAGTGGCGTGAATCTCCAATCCCTAATCTCCATCAAACATAACATATAGCCATGATACCCAAACGATTCACCAACCAAGTCGCCATCATCACCGGAGCGGCCAGCGGTATTGGCCGGGCCTGCGCTGTGCGCTTTGCCGGAGAAGGCGCAAACATCACTTGCCTAGATTTTGACACCAACAACAACGAAGAATCTGCTGAGGAGTGCCGTAGCTACGGTGTCGAAGCGCTGGCCATCAAGTGTGACGTCACCAAGCCTGAGGACTTGCAGAAGGCTGTCGAAGTCACGATGAATGCCTGGGGTCGGATCGATGTGCTCGTGGCCTCGGCGGGGATATACAGCGGCAGCCCCCTGGCCGAAGTTCCCCTTCAACAGTGGCAACGCCTGATCGACATCAACCTTACCGGTGTTTTTCTCTCCAACCAGGCCGTTGCGCCAGTGCTCATGGCGCAGGGCAGTGGCAGCATTATCAACATCTCATCCATGGCCGGGAAAACCAGTTGGCCCGCCTCCGCCGAATACTCAGCCTCCAAAAGTGGTGTCATCGGCCTCACCCGCTCGGTGGCGATGGAGCTGGCGCCTTACGGCGCTACCTGCAACGCCATCTGCCCCGGCAACACACTGACCGACATGGTTCGCAATGTCGCCGGTGTAGTCGGTGCGCAAGACGGTCTCACTGCTGAAGAATGGTTGCAACTGCGCGCCAGCGAATGCCCCATGAACCGTATGGCCGAACCCTGGGAGATCGCAGGCGTCGTCGCGTTCCTGGCCTCGGAAGATTCGCGTTATCTCACCAGCCAGGCCATTGAGGTCGATGGCGGCATGATCATGTCTTGACGTGTTGCACTAACACAACTGACCTCCGACCTCCGACCCCCGACCAATGCACTACACCGGCTATCTCGATTTCTGGTTCAATGACCGCCCACTCATCGAACGCGTCAGGCCTTTCACTGAGTTGGGCATCCGCCACCTCAACTGCTTTTTCTGGCGGCAGGTGTCTATCGCCGATCTTGTGAGCGAATGTCGGCGTTGCGACGCCAGACTCTATTCGACATTCGACGGGGACATGGGATCGTTAGCTGATCCCGGTGACAATGAGAAGACGTATCGATCATGGGCGGAGAGCCTGGAAATGGCCGAGCGCCATGGCATTCCCGTGCTGTACATCTTTTCTAACCAGATCGAACCGCAAGGTGGTGTCGAGTATGTGCGCCGGCTTTCGGGCAATTTCAGCGAGGGGGAGCAATACGCCAATTTGTTGGCACAGACGCAGCGAATCCTCAGGTTGGTGGCACAGACGAAGGTCGAGATACGCGTCGAGTGTTTGAATCGATTTCATTTTGTAGGCAAAGTTTTGGTGGATAATCCCCGTTTAGCTGCTGACTGGGTGCGGCGTATGGATCATCCACAGTTCCGCCTGACTTTCGACACCTACCATCAGCAACGTGGCTCCGGCGAGCTGCTCTGGTCACTTGAGACTTACTACGATCTGATCTCCGCCGTCCATATCGGCGATGTGCCAACCCGTCAAGAACCTGGCACGGGCGAGATAAATTTCGTCACGATTCGCAACAAGTTACACGATCTGGGATACGATGGTGAAATCGGCCTTGAGTTTTCACCATCGACGACCGAAGCGACGGCTTTAGCCCGGACGCAAACCATATTCCCCCTCGTCTAGTCCTCGTACATCTGCCCAGGTTTTTGCAGACCGAACACCGATCTCTAATCTCCAATCTCTAATCCCAGAGTCCACTCCATTAGGCATCCTGTTCAACCTACCATGCCCGACGCCCTACTCGGCCTTGATATCGGCACCAACTCCACCAAAGCCGTCCTTTTCGATCTCGATGGGCGAGAACTGGCAACTGCCAGCCAGCCCTATCCCCTGCTGACGCCTCAACCAGGCTGGGTGGAACAAGATGTCAAGGCGGTTTACGCAGCCCTGATCGCAACCTTGGCCGAGATCGTGCAGCGTGCGCCAGGTTACCGCATCTTGGGGTTGGCGTTGGCCGCTCAGGCCGGTTCTATCATACCCTGTAATGAATCGGGAGATGCGGTGTATCCTATGATCACCTGGCTGGATGGCCGTAGCCAGGATATCGTGGCAGGTTGGCAGGTAGATGGCGCCGTAGAGCGAATCCGTGAACTGAGCGGTTGGCGGCCTTTTCCGGGCCTGCCCTTACCCAGCATCGCCTGGCTAAAGCAGAATCGCCCTGACATCCACGTTCAGGCCAGACGTTACCTGGGCCCGCCCGATTTTTGTATCCACAAGCTTACGGGCGAGTTCGCCACTGACCTATCGGCAGGTGCAGAGATGCTGCTGGTGGATCTGCGCACGGGCGAGTGGAGCCAGGAACTCTGTGATCTGGTCGGGGTCGAACCGCACTATCAATCAGAGTTGGGTTGGGCCGGGCGAAAAGTGGGAGAGACGACTGCCGCCATCGCCGAGTTGACCGGACTGCCAGGGGGAACGCCAGTCATCGCCGGCGGTCACGACCAATGCTGCGCCTGTTTGGGTATGGGCATGATCGATCCGGGCGGTGTCATGCTCTCGACAGGAACGGCCTGGGTGATCACCGCTGTCAGCGAGCGGCCAGACCTTGACGCAATTCCCCAGCGCATGGATCTGAATTTCCATGCAGCGCCACAACGGTGGACGCCTTCACAATATCTGGGCGGGTATGGCGCCACGGTGGAGTGGTGGCTCGACCAGGGCTGGCAATCTCCCGACCCTGATGGCCAACTCGACCGCAAGCGTTTATTCAATCTGTTCGACGCAGCCTTGCTGGAAAGTACACCCGGAAGTCATGGTCTGTTGTTTGTGCCCTTGGGCGGACCATCACAGATCGTAGGTGAGCCTCACGGAAGTTTTAACGGCCTGACGTTGGCTCACACTCGCACCGATATGAGCCGGGCCATACTCGAAAGCGCGGCCTTTGAAGTGCGCTGGGCGGTTGAAAACTTAAGGTCGGCGGACATGCCGGTGGAGGAGTTATGGATCGCCGGCGGGGCCGTAAATAGCCCGGTCTGGCCCCAAATCCTGGCAGATGTAAGTGGTGTGCCCATCGTATTGGCCGACTATCCAAGCTGGGCTGCTCTGGGTGCTGCCGCCCTGGCAGGATGGGGTGTCAGCGCCTTCCCCAGTCTGGAACAAAGCATCCAGCAGCTACAACCCCCAATCAACCGCCTCGAACCCAACCTCGATCTTGCCAACACCTACGGCCAAGCATTCCATCGCTACCAACAACTGGTTTCAACATCACCCAACCTATCAAATCAACTCTAATCTTTACGCATCACGTTTCACGCTTCAACCCAAAACCGCCAATCTCGAATCCACCCCAATCTCCAATTCCCAATCTCCAATTCCCAATCCCCCCAATTCACCATGAACACACGCCGAACCAACCGCATCTTCCCACCCGACGGCCACGCCCTGATCTGCGCTACCGAACATGGGCTGATCTCCGGACCTGATTCAGGCATCGAAGGCATGGAACAAACCCTACAACGGATCATCGCCGGCGGCGTGGATGCTGTCATGGCCAGCTTTGGCACGGCCACACGCTTCGCTGAACTACTCTCACAAGTGGGATTGGTGTTGCGTATCGATGGCGCCGGCACGGTGTTGGGCGCAATGGATGGCCCCGGCGCACAGTTTTATATGGTCGAGGATGCCCTGCGTTTGGGCGCCGATGCCCTATGCGTGACCACTTTCCCCGGCACAGTGCATGAGGAGGCCACACTCGAAACCCTCGCTCGCCTGATAAGACAGGCCCACTTTTGGGGTTTGCCGGTGATGGCGGAGATGGTGCCGGGCGGGTTTGATAGCGAGCCTGAATTACGCACTCTGGAAGCGATCAGCATCTCCGCCAGAGTGGCGGCGGAGTTGGGCGCCGACTGGGTGAAGGTGCCTTATGTGGAGGGATTTGAGCGGGTGGTTGAGACTTGTTATGTGCCCGTATTGGTGCTCGGTGGCTCGCACCAATACGATCCCACCGCTACCTTGACTATGGTCGAGAGAGCGATGAAAGCTGGGGCAAAAGGCGCTGTGATTGGACGCAATATCTGGAAAGCGGAAGACATATCAGGAATGGCGCGAGCTTTATCAGCGATCGTTCACCCCTCGACATTTGAAACATGAATATCTTGGACGAAAACGCCACGTCCTAATCTTCAGGATCGAGCGAATCTGACGTCGCGCTCACTTACAACAACAAACTCACCCTCCAGTCGATGCGAATAAGTTGACAGTAACGAATCCATGACTCTGATTTTCACACTTGCACGCTCATCTTCCAGACGCAATAAGATGACCCCATTGTGCGGATAATGATTCCTATAGACTTTCTCACCAAAATCCTTGTCATTTGTGATAAGAATCCATCGTTCTGAAAATGCTTTGCGGATGATGGCCTCATTGAAGACTGAGTAGACTTCATGCTCGTGCTGACGCAACCAGCCGCCCACAGCAGGGCCAATTGATTCATCAATAATAAACCGCATTACGCCGTTTCCAGTACCAATGGCAGGAACGTAGTATCTTCTAGGGATTTACTAGCGAAGAGCATACATGCTTGAATGTCTTCTATCATCACCCCATCATACTCAACTATGATCTCGTCAATCGTAGCACCATGCGCTAGCAGATTCAGTACATATTCTACGATGAGACGCGTCCCCTTGATAACGGGTTTACCCACCTTCACTTTCGGATCGATTGTAATTCGTTCTAGCAACTGTAAGTTATTCATTGTTAGCATCTCCTCGGATCATTATACATTCGCTGAACAACAACCCACAACTGGCTTAACGAACGACAGATGAAGCTCTCTGAACTCGTATCCCATCCGCAGCGCCGGACGATGGTGAATGGCTTGAACGCGATTCAAACAATTCTTCTTGATATGGATGGCACGCTTACCCGTGGTAGCAAACCGTTGCCCGGTCTATCAGGCTTCTTCACATTTTTGCGTGCCCGAGCTATCGCCTACACCGTTGTCACCAACAACACTGTGAAAACACCACAAGAGTATACAAAAAAACTGAGCGCATTTGAGATCGAGATCGATCCGGCGCAGGTGATCACCGCCGCCATTGCCACTGCCGATTATCTGCATGACCGGTTCCAGCCAGGGGCGGCGCTGTACGTCATCGGCGAGACTGGCCTGAGAACGGCGCTGACAGAGGCCGGTTTCAGACTGGTGGAGGGAATTAGAGAACAGGTCGAGGCTGTGGTGGTGGGTGGGGATCGACAACTGACCTATACCAAATTGCATCATGCAATCCACCATTTGCTGCAAGGCGCAATCTTCATCGGCACCAACCCCGATTTATTAGTGCCAACTGAGCAAGGACTTGCTCCCGAGACCGGGACGACCTTAGCCGCCTTACAAGCTGCCACCGGCATCGCCCCGACCCTAATCGGTAAACCCGAGCGACCCCTGCTGGACCTGGCCTTACAGCGCATGCAAACCACTCCCGAACACACCGCCATCCTCGGCGACCGTCTGGAAACGGATATCCTCGGCGGCCAGCGCCTTGGCATGACCACGATACTGGTTACAACCGGCGTTTCCACTGAAGCCCAGATCGCTGAAACAGGTATCACACCAGACCACGTCGTGCACGGGCTTGATCAGGTTATCGTTTTGTGGGAGGATCAGCTATGACTTTTGAACTTGTAGTCCGAAACGGAACCGTCGTCACCTCCTCAGCCACCTATCAGGCGGATGTAGGCGTGCGCGACGGAAAAATCGCCGCCGTTGCTGATGAATTGCATGGTGAGAGGGAGATCGATGCCGTGGGTAAATATGTCATCCCCGGTGGCGTTGACATCCACGTGCACATGCAGATGTCTCTGGGAGATGGCGTGGTTTCCTCAGATGATTTTTTCACCGGCACGCGAGCGGCAGCCTTCGGCGGCGCCACCACCCT
>PIVW01000591.1 GCA_003353825.1 Chloroflexota bacterium | reverse complement strand
TGTGTTGAGTTCTACCATGTTTCTGTTGACTTGTGTCAGATAAAAATTGACGAGAGAAAGGGAAACAATTTGGGTTAGCGTGGGTGAGTGATTGCTGTTCCGGGCACTGCCGGCATCGTATGATACGCCCGAGGGCGATGGCTATTGCCTTCGGTGAGCTTGCTACACCCAGGGATGCGATGAGGCCATCCCTGTTTTATATCCCGAGCTTTCGCACGGTATTTATATCCCGCTCGCGAAGCGCCTTGCGCCCTCGCTTCCTCATCGACGTGATCAATGTCGATGGGCGGCAATATTTGTTATCCCGCTTTTCAGCGGCGCCACAGTCACACTGGACTATCATTGTGAACACCTTTGCAATCCTTCCTCGTATTTGTATCCCGCGTCCAAATCGCGGCCTTGGCATACACATGCGCCTCAAAATTGGCACATGGAAAACATGACAAAAGTAGCGACAAGAAAGATACGCACAAAATGCTCAAAACGAGACGATTGGATCTGATTAAACTAAAGAACGGGAGCCGGGAATACTTACTGGTAATCCCGTGCTAGATATGCTATCAATAATACTCAGTGCGGTCGGCTAACTAGCCGCTTATCTACTTATCACGGTACCTACTTGGGCTACCGTTGCAATTGCTACTTACTTCCAAAGAGTGAGATCAGATTGTAGGGCCTAGGGCCTAGAGCCTAAGGGCCTAAGGCCTAGAGCCTAAATCCCTGACGACAGCAAGACCTCGGCATACTTTCTTTACTCCCCCTAGATCGATCATTATTAATCTGGATTGATCTAGCCAGGAACATGCCATCTTGGTAGCTTCATTCAAACTAAACATAAACATAGAGAAAATCCAACCGGGGAATTCCCTGGGTAACGTGGTTCCCGTCCTACTGGTTCTCATCTGTGTTCACCACCCGAATCCCAGAGCATCTGAAACTTCAGATCTCCTCAACTTGGGGCCTAGATCCTTGATCTAGCACTGTCGGGGGTTAATCACATCGATAATCCTAGCGGCGGTACATCCACTTACCGACCTGCTTCTCCAGAACACTGCCGGACAAAACCTTGGTCAACATATCGGCGATATTATGAACGCCCTTGGTGAATCCTATCATCCAAATACCCGCGGCCGAAGCCTCGCGGACGGCATGATAGCAGATTCCGAGGTGCTTCTTGTTCAATCGGACTTCGGGTACCGAGGCACCCTTAGCAACCGACTGGTTGTCGCACCAAACGACGGCTGGGCCCTCGAGAGGTACCCCCATCATACGCAACTTGTAGCGCAATGCCTTGATGAACTCAAGGCAGGTTCTCAGAGCGACGATCTCTGATCCAAAGGTGGAAGACTCGATGGTACTCTGACGCTTGGAGTACCAGAAGATCGGGGCTGACATCAGGAAGATCAGGATACCGGTGTGACTTCGGCGAGTCAACTTGTCACCAGCATGGTCGGCATCGACCCAAGCCGTCACCTCGACGGCCTTGCCCAATGGTACCGGAGCGTTCGGTGGGATGTCCTCCTTGACATCTCCGTAGAACTCGAACCAGTCTGCATCCTTGGTGAACCTGCTATCTAGTCTCGAATCCTTGAGGTGACCCAAAGGCTTGGGGTTCAACACCAACTTGGAATAGGGATGCTGGGACAGATAGGCGATGATATTGAGAACTTGCTCCAGATGGCCCCTTCGGGGAAGGGCTAGATGCCTCGATAGGAGCGATACCTCCACTGAGATGTCGGCTCGACCGAGCTCAATTCCCCAGCGAAGACATCCAATAAGCTCTTGGAAATAGGTGACTTGATCACTTTCGAGCTCTGGCGACGTATCGAGTTCCGGCCGATATCCAAAACTAATCGGCGATTTCTGATTCGCGTTCAACATTCTACCGGCCTGTTCCAACTTGGATTTGGTGTCCTTGACGACGCTAGCAACGTAATCGTCACCAGAGGTACTCCAACAATCGACGGTCTCATCACTGGGATCTCGAAACTTCGAGATCTTCGACCCTAGGTAGATGTTGGGAGGACCATACGCCATTTTCGTCTCCTTGTCTTCCTTCAACTTGTAGATCTTGCCGATCGCCTCCATAATTTCTCCAGGACGGAGGCTGACGACCATTAGATCGTCGGTGTGGATGAGGACGTACTCGTAGTACCTGTCCCCATCCGGCTCCCCATTCTCGGGGATACGAATCGCTGCGCGCATCCAGACATCCCCGTCGGCCATACAGGGTTCGAATCCGAGATCTCGCATCACTCGGCGAAGGGCAGCTGCCCATGCTGCTCCAGATCCCTTCAAACCGTAGAGAGATCGAACAACAACGACGACTCGGCCCTTGTGAGGTCCGAATTCATCTCCTGCGATTAGATAGACTCTCTCCTTTGTCTCTGCTTGCAGATAGGCATTTTGGACATCGGCGCATGCAACATCGAGACCATTTAACGCTGCTAACACCAAAGCAATGCGAACACTGTCACGGGAGACGACGGAAGCATATGTCATCGATGCTGGGGCCTCAACTAGGTGACCATCAGCGACAAACCGCGCCTTGCGGGTGAAACCAGCATCCATCTTGACGTCGAAGATCATATGGGCTGAGATCTTCTTGTATCCTCTTGGCGCTTGCTCCCCTTCTGGGAGGATCTGGAATGCCATGGCGTTGTTCCTCATCTCCTTCGCGATCGCATCTCTCCAAAGGGTATTGCCATTCCTGGCGTCTAAAGCGTAGGCTTCGAATACCGACTTCGGTACCTCGACGCCATACTTATGGGTTCGCTTCCAGTACTTGGACTTGACCTTTCTTAAGATCCTGCGCCTCTCCTTGAGATATCTTGGCGCCCACCATGCAAAGGCAGGCTCGTCGATGAGTCCATTGCCCTTGGCATATTCGGCCACTTGCATTGGAAGGGACTCCTTCAGATTCGACAGGCGCTCCCAAGACTGATGGCCATCGACCCACTCCACTAGTAGGTACCACCCTTTGGTAGTCTTGCGACGTTCCTTGGGGCGATTCTTGCGACGGTACCATCCGTCCCCGGTCTTGAATGCCGTTTCGTCCGTCCTATGCTCAAGGATCTCCTTAAGCATCAGGAATTCATTTCCATCATCGTCACAACTATCAAGGAGCGACATTGCTACCGTATTGGCAGCAACGTCGATTACGCCACCGTCCGAGAAGACTGCCTCATACAACCTGGTATCGAGGATAGGGTTGCTGTTGCGCACCCCAATGACCTCTCCATCGGCGCTTCTCTTCCTCCTTTTGACGCTCGCTCGCTGGTAACCGTCTCCCCTTGGGAGTAAAGCTTGGACATTGATGAACTCGTCCGTCTCCTCTGGGGTCGG
>PIVW01000590.1 GCA_003353825.1 Chloroflexota bacterium | reverse complement strand
TGTTACACTTCGTACAATGATATGTGATAACATTCTGAATCATAATGGTACTCCGCTCGATTGCTTTTAACGCAGAATATCAATTGGAACATTTTCAGTCAATATGTAACCACTACCAACTATCTCTTTCTTAATGACGGCAGCGGCCACTTCTTCGAAGGCGAGCCAAACTGCACCAACCCCGACCCCCTCGTCCAATGCCTGGGTGATGCAGATGCGACGACGGCAGTGGCCTTGGGTTACCTGAACGAAGATACCACACTCGACATCGTCGTTGGCAACTACGCTGAGCAGAGCTGGCTCTATTTCAATGACGGACAAGGTAACTTCAGTGGACTGGCTGCGCGGGTAGGTTTTGGCAGCAGTGATGAGGAGACGACCAGCATTGGACTCGGCGACATGGATGGCGATGGTGACTTCGATATCGTCGTTGGCAACACCCATTCGCCTGACGACAACGTCCTTTATCTCAACGACGGCGCCGGTGGGTTTGCCCAGAGCAGGATCGTAGGCCCGGCCAATGATGAAACGAACGACCTTGCCATCGGAGACCTGAATGGCGATGGGGCGCTGGATATCGCCGTCGGCAATGGCAAAATACCTTCCCCCAATCAATGGGAGGCCGAAGCAAGTGTCGTCTACTTGAATGACGGTAGCGGCTATTTCTACGACACGGAGGAAACGGTAGATTGCAGCGACCCACCGATTAATGCGCGCTGTTTTGGCGCCAAGACCTTCGATACCCGAGCCGTCGTACTCGCCGATGTTGACGGCAATGGTCTGCTGGATATCATCGCCGGTAACGACCGGCAATCCAACATAATCTACCTGAATTCAGATGGATTTGATAGCTTTGCTGTAGGTGACGAGCAACCCTTTGGCGATTCGGACCGAAATTCTAGGGCCGTGGCAGTCGCTGACATGAATGGCGATGAGGCCTTGGATCTTGTGGTAGGTAACTGGAAGGCAGAAAACGTGGTCCTGCTCAACGACGGCAGTGGCACGTTTTATGGGGGATCGATTACTTGCGGCAATCCACCGAGTGATGTGTTCTGCTTTGGAGATGCACAGGGTCAAACACAAGGTATCGCCGTAGGCGATCTCGATCTCGATGGCTTACTGGACATCATCGAGGCAACTGAGGGCGAAACCAATAACATCTATCTCAATAGTGGCGGATCCACATTTACCTGGCTCGACACCGCACAGCCTTTCGGTAGCGGTGATGATGATACAAGGGATGTTGTATTGGGGGATATGAATGGAGACGGGCCACTCGCCATCATCGTTGTCAATGATGATGGCGACATGAACATGGTTTTCTACAATGATGGCGCCGCCCAGTTCTACGCGGATGCGGTGAATTGTGATGACCCGCCCGCCTTCGTGCAGTGCTTTGGTGGTGGCGCCAACGATACCCATGCCGTTGCCGTGGGCGACTTGAACAATGACTACTCGCTTGATATCGTCGTCGGCGATGATGGCGGGCAGAACATGGTGTTCATAAATGATGGCCTGGGGAATTTCGACTGGCCGGGTTCCCAGCGACACTTTGGAGAGAACGAGGATAGATCTCACAGCATCTCGTTAGGCGATGTGAATGGAGATGGCGCCCTCGATATCGCCGTGGGCAATTGGGGGACAGGCGATGAACGACTGGCACACGCCAATTTGGTCTACTTGAATGACGGCAACGGCAACTTCCCGGGGCAATCTGATGCACGATACTTTGGAACTCTTTCCGATAATACCGGCCAGGTCCGTATCAAAGACCTGAATGGCGACGGTTATGGCGACATTATTTCTGCCAATAAATTTGAACCTAACATCATCTACATGAACGACGGCCAAGGGTATTTTAATTGGTTAGGCGCCAGTCGCGTTTTTGATTCAGGAGAAGCGCATACCAACGACATCGCAATTGGCGATTTGAATGGTGATGGTACTCCCGATCTCGTCGCCGCCAATGATGATGGCCAAAACAAGCTGGTTTTGAATGGTTTCCGCCGGCATCATCGGCTGGTCAATTCGATGCCGCAGATTTCGATCTCACGACCTGTCGACACCGCTAATGCCGACTACTACTCTTCTCCAACTATATTGCGTACCTCTTCGATTCCAATCGCCTATAGCCTAAGCGATATCGAAGGAGACCCCATTGGCCGGATCGAGGCCTACTACTCACTTGATGGAGGTGGACTTTGGTTACCGGCCATCCCATCCCCTGACACGGTAACCCGGGAACTGGCAACCAACCAAGAGCATTTGTTTATCTGGGATACCTTTGCCTCGGCATTTTTCGGCCAATCTGACAACGTCGTCTTTCGAATCGACGCTATCCCCAGCAAGCGCCCCCACCCAGACCTGGCGCCTTCGCCCAGTCAGTGGCCGCTGGTGACCGCATCGACCTTTCCCTTTAGGGTGCAGGGAACACAGGTTAGGGTGTACGCCGAGACTGTGGCCGCTGGCAATGAGTTGGCAGGTGCACAGGTGTATCGCTTGCCGGCCGCAGAGATATCGGGCGGCGCCAGAATCGGCACAGAAACGAACGCTCAAGGCATCTTGATGGGAAGTGGCGCCCTGGCCTTAGGCGATCGGTTGGCCGCTCTCTACCCCGTGGCCGTCACCGATAGCTTTGTTGCCTACAATACCAGCGCTACTCCAATCACGTCTGGCCTTGATATGTACACTGTCACAGTACCTGGCGTACAGCCTCTGCTCGTGTCTGCCGAAAACACTCTGCTGGCTTTTAACCTGGATATTTCTCTGGAATGGGATGCCACCGAGGACGACGCCTTTATGGATCAGTTTCAATTTGATTTGCAGCGTGTGTCCGCACTGCTCTACGACTGGACGAATGGCCAGGTTACGTTGGGTAAAGTCAATATCTATCACGCTCGAGAACAATGGCTGGACGCACATATCCGTATCTATGCTACTAACCGCCTGCGTCCCTGGGCGGCTCAAGGCGGGATTGTCTCAGAAGAACAGCAAGATCCTGACTTGGCTGAGATACGGTATCTTCCGGGTCAAATCGCAATGGGCTCGGTATGGAACCGTTACGGTACTGCGGAGGATGATTTCGGCGAAGATTGGCCTCGCACGCTAGCGCACGAACTGGGCCACTACCTCTTCTTCCTTGATGATAATTACCTGGGTCTGGATGAAAACGGCTTACTTGTACCCATTGATGGCTGTGTTGGGGCTATGAGTGATCCTTATCTCTCCTGAGAACTCTGGAAAACTTTTTTGAGCTATTTGTTACCCCCGTTTACACAGGTGCGAACGAGCAAACCCCCCCTGTATATAGGGGTGCGAACAGCCGTTTTAGACTTTTCCAGAGTTT
>PIVW01000589.1 GCA_003353825.1 Chloroflexota bacterium | reverse complement strand
GGCAGGCAAATTCGGCGGCGGCATGTACAGCGACAATAGCAGTCCAACCCTCAGCAACGTCACCTTCACGGCAAATACGGCAGGCTCTGGCGGCGGCGGCATGTACAGCTACGATAGCAGTCCAACCCTCAGCAACGTCACCTTCACGGCAAATTCGGCAGGCTCTGGCGGCGGCGGTGTGTATTCTCGTTTCAGTACGCCCATTATTGCAAATGCCACATTCAATGCCAACTCAGCAGGGTCCGGTGGAGGTATCTACCTCTTAGGTGGTGCCACAATCACTAATACCACAATGACCGCCAACTCAGCAGAAAAAGGGGGCGCCATATACACTGCCTCGCGCCTAAATATAAGTAACAGCATCATCTGGGGCAATGGTACCAAGGCTCTATATCTTCGGCCGCCCAGTCATATCGAAGATGTTACCGTCATAGGAATGATCTCCGACAGCTTGGTGCAATACGGCTGTCCAGGAGAGTGCAGCGGACAATTGCTCGACGTTAATCCTCGTTTCATGCGTCTACCCGGCTCGGGTGACGGCGACTGGACTACTTTGGAAGACAACGATTACGGGGATCTGCGATTGCAGGCCGGCTCTCCCGCTATCGACGCCGGAAACAATGACTGGTTACCGGGTTACATCACTACCGATAGCGTTGGCCAACCACGAATCGTTGGAGGCGCCGTCGATATGGGTGCTCATGAGGCACTTGGTCTCAAAATCGGCAAAGTCGTCACGCTAACTGCAGGAATACCTGGCACAGAGATCATCTACACCTTGCACATCCACAATCATCAGGATAATGAATCTGTGACCGGTATACAGCTCTCAGACCAGATCCCACCAGAAGTCCTCATCACCGATGTTCAATCAGAGGGCATAATACCGACGCAGATCGGTAACCCGCCACACTATGTCTGGGAAATCGGAGAGCTCGCTCCACAGGAATACGGCGCCATTACCCTCTACGGTCAGGTCAGACCTGAGATTGATCCACCAGTCAGCTTTACCAATACTACCTCGGTCATAGCGGCACAAGGGGACCCGGTATTGGATGACAACAATGTAACTGTGCTCAGCCGTGTTGGCGAGATACTCTATGTCGATGCGGGCCAAAGCACTGGGGCTAACGACGGCGCTTCTTGGAGTGACGCCTTCACCAGCCTGCAATCGGCTCTTGATGTTGCCCAAGCCGGAGACCAGATTTGGGTGGCGCAGGGAGTGTACACGCCAAGTAAACGGGTAGATGAGGAGGATCCTCGTACCGCGACATTTAATCTCGTTGACGGTGTCGTTCTCTATGGCGGATTTGCCGGAATTGGTGGTCAGGAAGGCAATTTCTCTGCTCGTGATTGGCAGACCTATCCCACTGTACTCAGTGGTGATATCGACGGTAATGACCTGGTGGATGAGCGCGGGGTGCTAACAGCCACTGCCCATCTCGTCGGCGAGAACGTTAGCACTGTGCTTACGGCAGGGTATGTTGATGATACGATTTTGCTGGAGGGATTCTTCATCACTGCCTCTGCTGACTATGGCATGCGGAACGCGTATGCGGCTCCTTCACTCGCGAATATCGTATTCTCAGCCAACAGCGGGAGCATGTACAACTATAAAAGCACACCTACCCTATACAACGTTACCTTTACTGCCGATGATAGGAATATATACAACACCTGGCGGTGGTTTGATGGGAGCATGTACAACTGGAACAGCGCGCCCACTCTCACCAACGTCACCATCAATGGCATTACCAACCGTAATAGTTCTCCTGTTCTCACTAATGTCACCGTGGCCGGCAAGATTGTCAACATTGACAGCCAACTACATGTAGGGAACAGTATTCTCTGGAGCGATATGGCTGTAGCCATCAGTAACCATAGAAGTGAGGTGACTATTTATGACAGCTTGGTGCAAGGTGGTTGTCCAGAATACGCTACATGCTCTGGACTGATCCTCGACTCCGCTCCTCGCTTTGTACGCTCACCCGACCCTGGTGACGACGACTGGAGTACTTCTGAAGACAACGACTACGGAGATCTACGTCTGCATGCCGGCTCTCCTGCTATTGACGCCGGCAACAATGAATGGCTAACAAGTGATTTCACTACTGACGTCGACGGCTATCCCCGTATCGTCGGCGGCGCCGTCGATATGGGCGCACATGAAGCCTTTGGGCTCAAGATCGGCAAAACTGTCACACCTGTGGCCGTTGCGCCCGGATCTGCAATTAGCTACACTCTGCACTTTCATAATCATAATGACACCGACTCTGTTACAGGCATTCACATTGCAGACCAGATCCCGCAGGAAGTGCTGATCACTGATGTAAAGGCAGCGGGAGTAGCACTGACCCAGATCGGAACCCCACCTCACTATGTTTGGACCAGTGAACATCTGCCGCCGCAAGCACATGGTGTGATCACGCTGACGGGCCACGTAAGGCATGATAGTATCCCCTTCTTCCACTTCAGCAACACAGTGTCGCTTACGGCTGAATCAGGTGATGCATTGTTGGACGACAACACAGTAAGTGTACGCAACTATGGCGGAATCTACGTAGATACAAGCAAAACGGATGGGGCAAACACTGGCGCCTCCTGGACCGACGCCTTCACCAGCCTGCAATCGGCTCTTGATATAGCCCAGGCCGGCGACCAGATCTGGGTGGCCCAGGGTGTGTACACACCCAGCCAACGCATAGATGAGGAGGACCCACGCAGCGCCACATTCAGACTAGTGCATGGTGTCGCTATGTACGGCGGTTTCGCCGGCACACCTGGTCAGGAAGGGGATCTCTCTCTACGTAATTGGCAGGCCTATCCTACCGTACTCAGCGGCGATATTGACGGCAACGACCTGGTGGATGAGCGCGGGGTGCTCACCACTACGGCAAATCTCGTGGGCGAAAACGCCTATCATGTGCTCATGACAGAATCGGTTGGTGAAACGACGACATTGGATGGATTCCTCATCACTGCCGGGGCGGCAACGGGCGAGACGGGGGGTGAACAAAGTTCCGGCGGCGGCATGTACAACTACTATAGCAGTCCAACCCTCACAAACATCACCTTCACGGCTAATTCGGCAGGCTATAACGGCGGCGGCATGTACAACTCCAGTGATAGCAATCCAACCCTCAGCAACGTCACCTTCACGGCAAATACGGCAGGCTCTGACGGCGGCGGCATGTACAGCCACGATAGCCGTCCAACCCTCAGCAACGTCACCTTCACGGCAAATACGGCAGGCTTTGGCGGCGGCATGTACAACTACCATAGCAGTCCAACCCTCACAAACATCACCTTCACGGCTAATTCGGCAGTCTATGACGGCGGCGGCATGTAC
>PIVW01001293.1 GCA_003353825.1 Chloroflexota bacterium | reverse complement strand
GAGCGCCTCCACCGGAACGGATACCGTCTTGGACCCGGTGGACTATATCAATGTCCCCGTGGCCATGGCCAGCGGCGAGTCGTCCGTTCCGGTCATGATCGCCTCCACCGAAACGGTTATCACCTGGGTCTATGACACTGCCCCCAAGGGCATCGGCAAGCTGGCATCGGTTAGCCAGACCAAAGGCCCGGTTAGCGTCTATTCAGCCTCCAGCACCTATGACAGTTTAGGGCGCCCATCTTCGGCCAGCGAGACCATCGACGCCAACACCTACACCGTCTCCACCACCTATGATAATCAGTCGCGAGCTTTAACCTTGAGCTATCCTTCCGGGCTTGCCACTAAGAACATCTACGATCAATGGGGCGCGCTAGTTGAGGTGCAAAATGATGACACCGGCGATAGCTACTGGAGCGCCGATGAGATAGATGCCCGCGGCAATCTCACCAAATTCACTCTAGGCAACGGGGTAGAGACCTCCAGGTTCTTTAATGCCCAAAACGGTCGTCTTACGGGCATCAGTTCGGCCAAGGGCGCCAATGTGGTGCAGGATCTAACCTACCAGTTTGATGCTGTCGGCAATCTCACCAAACGGGCCGACAATGTACAAAATCTCAGCGAAGAGGCGCTCTACGATAATCTCAACCGGATCATCCAGACCGATACCAGCAAGGATGATGATAACGCCGTCACTTTGACGTTCGGCTACGATATTCTCGGTAACATCACCAACAAATCCGATGTCGGCGGCTACACCTATGGCGCGGCGGACACATCGTGCGCTTCGAACACCGCCGGCCCGCATGCGGTAA
>PIVW01000588.1 GCA_003353825.1 Chloroflexota bacterium | reverse complement strand
ATCGGATTCCCGCCAAGGCTCTGATTGTCCTATGTCCTTATCTCACGCACAGACACCCTGATTTTTGGGAAACACCCGACAAGTTTGACCCCGACCGCTTCTCGCCTGCACGAGCTACCCATCGTCATAAACACGCTTACTTCCCGTTCGGCGCCGGACCACGTATCTGTCTTGGCGTCGGCTTTGCAATGCAGGAGATCAGCAAGACTGTGTCGATGGTGGCACAACAGTATCGATTGCAGCTTGTACCAGATTGCAAAGTTGAGGTTGGCTTTCGCGGAACAACACAACCACAGCAGCCTCTGATGATGACCCTGCAGCCGCGGTAGAATTGATTGGGAATTCTTTTTAACAATAGTACTTGGCCTCTGAGACCGATCTCTTCTACAATCGTAGGTATGTCTCGAAAGGACCTGCGGTTTCTACATCTGTTGGCTACGTATGCTTTACTTGTATTGCTTGTACATCTCCTTGCCCAAACAGTACCGGTAGCTTGGGCGTACTTCTGGTATCCACAAAAACTGGTCGGGACAGGTGGACGTTTGAATGCAAGTGAATGGCTGTGGGGTGTCTATTCCTTTACCTATTTTCCGGTATGGCTGCGTTGGCTGTCCGTGGGATTAGCAGCGTTGACAGTACTTTGGGCCGGATTCTCACGTCTTGAGACTTCCATCAGGCCCCCTGGGTTCCCTCGTAGTAGATGGGCACAAAGCCTCATTGCCATAATAAGCCTCCCACTGTTCTTCGTTGGCCGAGTTGTGCATACTCGTTGGGGTGACGCCTATCTGCTTGTTCATGGCATCGCCCATCCGGATATACAACTCACCTATAATTGGCAGGCCCCGCTCGATATATTCTTGCATGCTCGTCTGTACCAGCTTGGGGAACGGCTATGGGGTTGGCCCGATGCACTGCCCGCATACTGGTGGATTTCGAGTTTTGCAGGGGGCGTAGCCGTCTGGGTGCTGTTGCAATTGGCCGCGGATGTTGGCCGAAATGAACCTGAGCGTTGGACGATTTTTGGGATTATGGTCACACTGGGCGCCATTCAACTCTTCTTCGGATATCCAGAGAACTACACGATCATCAGCCTACTCATCCTGTTGTATCTTTGGCTGAGTTGGCGCTGTCTGCAGGGGAAATCATCGTTATGGTCAGCCAGTGTGGTGTTGGCTCTGGCTTTTGGTTTTCACCCTAGTACCCTGGTGCTACAGCCCTCTCTTTGGGTACTGGCGTACATAAAACACAAAAATGAGGATTCTCAGATTAAGGATATGATAGCCCCTTTGATTGTACCACCCCTTGTGGTGGTATTGGGCACCTTTACACTCATGTCTGCGGGCGGGCGGGGCGCAGATGCGTTTTTGGGATCCGAAGCACCGGGCGGCGGGGACCATCGCTGGCTGGTGCCCTTATTCGGCATTACATCAGATTGGGAATACTACACCATGTTCTCCCGTTCTCATCTCATCGAATTCATCAACCAGCAGCTCCTGACCGCACCCTTTACCCTACCTCTGCTTCTCGTTCTCACCCTAGGCTTCTGGTCCCGGCTGCCACGTGACAGTTACTCTCTCTTCTTGTTGGTGGCCGCCTTCTGTTACGTTATGCTAACCTGGGTCTGGAACCCCGATTATGGCGGCCAGCGTGATTGGGATCTTTTCGCGCCCGCTGCCTGGCCTGCAACCGGACTGGCTGTTTATTGGATTACACGAGTGTTTAGCGGCATTACGCTAACTCGCGCTGCCCTAATCATTGTGGTGGTACAGGTCGTCCATACCGCCGCCTGGATTTATAGCAACACCCTGCCATGGGAGTGGCCCTAATAATTGACCATACGAGACAATGGAATGGTCAAGATAAGGCGTTTGCACTTTCAGAACGATTGCGGGTCTTCATACGACGAAAGCTATGGGTGACGCGTGTGCGGAAACATACCATCGCTTTGCGTACATATGGTAGCCGTGCGACCAGTAACAGGCCAATGAGTGTGCTATAAAAAATGTGTTCGAAAGTCAGCGATTTGACCACCCAAATGTAATGGATGGCAACAAAGATACCCGCGGCATACACGAACTTATGCAAGCGTTTCCAGGTTTTTCCCAGGCGTCTTTGCCAACCTCGTGTCGACGTGATGGCCAGAGGCAACAGAATCATAAGAGCGGCAAAGCCAACCAGGACATAGCGTTTTTCCAGCGTCTCGAGCCAGATAAGCTCTAAGTTAAGGCCGTAATCCACGACGATAAAGATCAGGAAGTGGATGGCGGCATAGAGAAACGCGTATAAACCCAGCGCTCGCCGAACCTTGATCACTTGTCGAAAGCCGGTGAGCGTGTTGACAGGTGTCACTGCCAGGGTCAGCACCAGTAGGATAAATGCGGTCTTACCCGTTCGTTGTGTGATTTCTTGAATGGGATTGGCAGTGAGGTTTTGCTGTGAAAAATCCCAGATCAATAAAGCCAGAGGCGCCAGGGCTGCTAGATGAACGGCGATTTGAAATTTGCTGAAGCGTAACTGTCTAAACGTCATGATGCGTGAGGGTGAATCGTGTGCGTGGGAAGAGGTGGTTGTAATGATTGCGGTAGGCGTTTGAAAGAACTTGATTGGCGAACACAGCGCTAAAGCGCTTACTACGAACTTAGTAGTTCTGGCTCAGATCCATGCCGTCGTAGAGCTGCGCGACCTGCTCACCGTAGCCGTTGAAGGGGAGTGTTTCACGGCGGCTGATATCGCCGATTCTGCGTTCTGTGCGTTGGGACCAGCGGGGGTGGGAGACATCTGGGTTGACGTTCGCGTAGAAGCCATACTCATTCGGCGCTGCTGCCATCCACAGTGAGTTTGGTTGTTCTTCAACCAGATCGATCTTGACTATGGATTTGATGCTTTTGAAGCCATATTTCCAGGGCACTACTAAGCGAACGGGTGCGCCGTTCTGTGGTAGCAACGATTCACCATAAAGGCCGGTCGCCAACAGCGTGAGGTCATTCATGGCTTCGTCCACACGTAAACCTTCCACATAAGGCCACTGATACCAGGGGCTGCTCAAACCAGGCATGTGTTCAGGATCATTTATGGTCTCAAAACGTACATATTTTGCTTCTGGCTTGGGATCCACTTTTTCTAGCAATTGCGCCAATGTGAACCCAAACCAGGGGATCACCATCGACCAGCCTTCCACGCAACGCATACGGTAGATCCGTTCCTCTTGCTGGAATTTGGCGATGTCGTCCAGGTCCAAAGTCTGCGGGTTGTTCACCAATCCCCCAATTGCGATCTGCCAGGGTGATGTCGGGTAATCTTTGGCCAGGCCGGCGACCTTCTCTTTGTCGGTTGTGAACTCGTAGTAGTT
>PIVW01001292.1 GCA_003353825.1 Chloroflexota bacterium | reverse complement strand
GTGCGAAAAACACTGTCATTTTCTAAATCTGATAGCTTCCATGAGGCGGTACTCCTATTATACCTCCACTATTACAACACAGAATGGTGTCCTATCAGTTAATATATAACCACTACCGACCAATGAAGAAGGACTGTATTTACCGACCCTGGATAAAACCATTCGCATCATCGCCCTCACCGCCATGCAGCAGCCGGACTACCCCGTCTACAAGGTGTTGATCGATATCGACACCGGCGAAATCGGTGAGGATCTTCAAGCACTGCGCCAGGCCGAAGAGGAAGCGCGCATGCAGGAGTACGGCAAGCTCGAGACCAGCCTGTTCAATAGGTTGCAAGAGGCTGATGATGATGAGATCTTTCCTGTGGCGATTTGGGCAGCGGAATACGATAAAAGCCTGTCGCCATACGAACTCTATGATATCTTGGCCGCCCGCTATCCGGAAGCAGCACAGGCCATGGCCGAAGGGCGCAAACCTTGGCGGGTTGAGGATGGGGAGCTTTCGAAAGAAATCCGTACCGCCTATTTTGCCGAACTGGATAAGAACGCAAAAACCCGTGTCGCCCCGATCCTGGCCATGCTCAAAAGCTATGAAGAAAGTGTAGAACAT
This sequence comes from Chloroflexota bacterium, assembly GCA_003353825.1. The sequence continues at coordinate 203 of PIVW01001292.1, read as the reverse complement.
CAGTGGGGCGAACCCAGGATCGTGGCTGAGATCCCTAAGAAGATGATCCTCAAGCTGGACCGGCATCCGGCCGTGGCCAGGATATTCTACGATAGTAATGAAGTAGTACCGGATGATTTGAGCGAGCCGGAGATGGATGGTGCTACGTCCACTACCAGCACACCTGAAGGAGGGCTATTAATTGAAACCATTCAGGAGCCCCA
>PIVW01000587.1 GCA_003353825.1 Chloroflexota bacterium | reverse complement strand
TCCTTCAACGCCACCAGGGTGATACTATGAGAGCCGAGTGAGAAGGGGAAGAAAAACAAACCCCCGCAACGACACCGATCTCATTTCATAACACTGATGTCTTCAATTCACTTTAAACTACTCTCAATCACGTTCCTCCTTTTGGCGGAAGTCACAATTATCACAGTACCAAGTGGTACAACTTTTACCGTCCAGCTTCCGTAGACTGAAACACAAGGTTGGAATGGTCGATCAAAATTTATGAAAAACAAGAGACTTACTCAATGGGAAGCAACCTCGCTAATGGTTGGAGCCGGTGTTGGCGCTGGGATCATGGCAGTTCCATTTCTCACTGAAAAAGTGGGAATCGTTGGTCTTATAGTAATCTTGCCTATCACATGGGCTGTAAGTTCCATAATACACCTCATGCTTGCTGAAGTACTATTTCGTACGGGTAAAGATCTTCAAATCGTGGAGTTAATGCATATCTATTTATTGCGAGGACGAATAGGAAAATGGGTTTTATGGATCGTATTTGTTTTCCTGAGCGTAGCTTTTCTCGCAAACCTTGCAGCTTATATCGCAGGTGCTGGAGAAATCGTGGCTAACTTAGTAGGTATGAACCAACATATGGCTGAGTTTACGATCTATATAATTTCGGCGAGCGTGGTTTTCTTTGGTCTAAAAGCTATTGGTATTGCTGAAAGATTTGGAGTAATGATTCTGGTTGGGCTTATCGCGATAATTATTTTAGGAACGATTCCGATGCAGTTGAACGTTCCACGTGGGCTATCGGGTACTACAAAACAGTGGTTAGCACTCTATGGAATGGTCATGTATGCGTTATGGACCTTCTACAGTGTACCCCAGGTAGTGAAAGGTCTACGACCAGATCATCGTGGTGCTGTTCGGGCAATTCTAACCGGTCTTGGAATTAATGGGCTTCTAATAGCAATTGTGGCATTGATTGCATTGGGTATTTCGAGCGATGTTACGGAGATCGCGATCATTGGGATTGCTGAAAGAATGGGAGCCTGGAGCGGAGCTATTGGTTCCATACTGCTTGTATTTGCGTTTGTGACAAGTTATTGGTCAGTTTCTCTTGCTCTTGCAGACATTTTACGGGAAAGAGCCGGTGTTTCTACGAAGATGGCTTGGCTGTTTGCAACACTGCCATCACTAATGATCCTTTGGCTCGGAATTTGGCAGTTTCTTGACTGGTTGCGTTTAGCTGCTGGTGCCACCGCAATTGTAGTAGCGCTAATAACAATTCCAATGTACAAACAAGCACGTCAGACTGGCGCGGTTCGTGAGCCGGGGTGGACGCTAGGGGTGCTGGGAAGTCCATTAGCACTTGCCCTCGTATTGTTTTTTCTTATACTGATGGGTATCGGATCGCTGATGTCGATATGAAGCTGACCCTGATTCGCCCTAATATTGGCCGCCTGGAGCATAGCCTGTTCGTGGATGGAGCGCGTATGGAGCCGCTGGCGTTGGGTATTTTGGCCGCACTCACCCCGTCCGATGTTGATGTTGTTATGTATGATGACCACCAGGAAGCAGTTCTTTTTGATGAACCAACTGACCTGGTTGCAATCAGTGTGGAGATCTTCACCGCTCGCCGCGCTTATGAGATCAGCGCGGCATTCCGGCAACGTGGGGTGCCCGTCATCTTGGGCGGCATCCACGTCAGCCTGCTGCCCGAAGAAGCCGCCCAACAGGCTGATTCCATCTATATCGGTGATGCCGAATTACTATGGTCAAATGTGATCGCAGATGTCAGATCAGGTAATTTACAGCCGATCTATCAGGCCAAAGGTAGCTCACCGCAGCCGGGTTTGCTCACCCGCCGTGAGATTTACGCAGGCAAAAAATACCTACCTCTCAGCCTGGTGCAGTTCAGCCGCGGCTGCCCTTTCTCATGCAAGTTTTGCGCCGTGAGTGCATATTTCGAGCAACAGCACCACTGCCGAGCAATCGACGAAACAATCGGTGAAATCCAAAACCAGGCACGGCGGCATATTTTCTTCGTTGATGACAATCTCCTGGCCAATCACGAAGCTGCCAAAAACTTGTTTCGCGCCTTGATCCCATTAAAAATCCACTGGGTTTCACAGGCCAGCCTCGATATGACCACAGACCCAGAATTGATGGAATTGATGGCCAGCAGCGGCTGCTTGGGCAACGTGATCGGTTTTGAATCCATCGACCTGGACAATCTAGTAGAGATGGGCAAAGCACCCAATCTGAATGGGGGTGCTGATCAATACGCCGAACAAATCGAAATCCTGCGCCAATACGGCTTGCAAACCTGGGCAGCCTTCACCATCGGCCACGATCACGACACCCCTGAATCAATTCTGGCCTTGCTAGAATTTGCTCTAAAACACCGCTTTTCTTTTACGGCCTTCAACGTGCTGATGCCCTATCCCGGCACCCCACTCTACCAGCGCCTGCAAGCCGAAGGCCGCCTACTCTATGATGGTCAATGGTGGCTGCATCCGGAATACCGATTTAACTTCGCCGCGTTTCGCCCAGCGCGAATGAGCGCTGATGAGCTGACCCAGTTGGGATTCCACTGCCGCAAAGAATTCAACAGCGTTAAAAACATCATCTGGCGGGCCTTGGAGCCGCGCACCAATTTGCGGTCGCTGTACCGGTTTGCAATTTATGCGGTTTACAGCCGTCTCTTTCGCCAAGAAAGCTTCAAGAAACACGGTATGCGCCTGGGCATGGAATAATTATGAGATTCAGTTTCAAACTTGCCGAACCCGCCGACGATCCGGCTTTGCGGAAATTACTAGCTGAGACTCCCATGCCGGGGCGCATCACTGTTGCTTTCGAGCGTGAGCCTAATTATTTTCTGGGCTGCACCACCATGGGGCCTTTTTGGCAGGCAATCATTGCCCGACACAGCGAGAACAAGGAGATTGCCGGGGTTCTCTGCCGGGCTGTACGAACCCATTTCATCAACGGAGTCCCTCATGAGGTGGGATATGTGGGTCAAATCCGGATTGCAGAAAAATACCGCGGGCTTTGGTTGCTACATAGGGGATTAGCTTATTTCCGGGAATTACACGCCGATGAACGTGCACCAGCCTATTGGGGCGTGATCTCTGACGAAAACCGGGTTTCGCGCGGTGTTTTGGTGGAACACCGGCGCCGGAATTTCCCCTCGGTCCGAGAGATCGCCCAAATCTACACCTTCGGGGTCATCCTGCGTCGGTCGATGAAAGCGCTCCCTTTCGATGGACGAATCGAGCGCGGGTCCGCCGAAAGCCTGCCGGAGATCGTCGCATTTTTGCAAGAGCAGGGTGCCAAACGGCAGTTCTTCCCTGTGTATTCGGTTGCCGATTTCACAAAAGGAGAAATT
>PIVW01001291.1 GCA_003353825.1 Chloroflexota bacterium | reverse complement strand
CCACAAGGGTCAGAGCATCGCCGACAGCGCCGTTGGCCAGAGAGCTGCCAAAGGGTAACACACCTTCGCCTTCGCCTTTTTCGTCTGGCCGGATCTGCAGAACAACATCGCTCATAGAACCAAGGGGCGAGTCAGGATACCAGGTCCAGGCCATGATTTTGGCCCCGCGCTCTTTGGCAACCCCACAGTAGCTGTTCAGTTCCTGGCTCTTGCCTGCTTTAGAGAAAGCGATGACGACATCACCTTCGGAAATAGCGGCAGAGGGGCCGTGTAGACCTTCTCCGGCATTGACATAAAAGGACGACATCCCGCAGGTTGCCAGCAAGTGCGCCAGGCGTCGAGCCATGGTGCCCGACGTACCGGCGCCGGTGACGAGAATCACACCAGGGCAGTTGACGACCAATTCCACCGCATCGACAAAATTGCCGTCGATCTGGTCGGCGATATCGATGAGCACTTCACCTTCGGCGCGGATTTGTGATTTTGCGAGTTTAAGTACTTCGTTTCTATTCATGATATCCTGGGAGAAATTGAATGCTGGGGCGCGCTACGATCTCGAGTGGTCCTAGAAGAACACGTGTTGCGTAATGCGTGGTACATGATCGTTGATTAGATTGATGTGGGTAATACGAATCCATCAGGGAACTCAGGACTGATCTGGTACTCAGCGATGCGTTCGCAAAATCTCAGATAATCGATGCCATCTTTCGCCGCCCTGTCAGCATCGGGGATCATGGGCGCGCTTTCGACGGTGCAGTAGCCATCATAGCCGGTTTTTTTCAGGGCCCGGAAGACAGCTTTGAAATCAGTCTTGC
>PIVW01001290.1 GCA_003353825.1 Chloroflexota bacterium | reverse complement strand
GCCAGTGCATAGACCCAGACCCCAACAAATGCCAGACCGGGTGATACCATACGGGCGGGGTACTTGTAGTTTCCACCGGTGGTTGGAATGGACGCTCCGAGCATTGCCAGTGGCATCATGGAGATCAACACCGGGAAGACGGCAAAAGCATAGGCCAGGGGTAGTGCTTTACCACTCAGTTTCAAAACAAGTCCGGTAAAAACAAAGACGCCCCCTCCAATTGTCGTGCCGACAGCAATAAACACAACTGCAGGAAGCCCTAGAACGCGTTGTAACTTCTGATCTGTCATCTACATTCTCCCTGATGGTGATCAAGTGCTGCGGGTTACGTTTTCGCAAGAAGCTGGGCTGCCAGCCTCTTTCCCAGGCCGATAATGGTAAGGACCGTCGGTCGATCCAGTGACTCGGGGAACACGCCGGCATCACAGACATAGAGACCTTTGGTTTTACTCTGCAAATCGGTATCCAGCATCTCTCCAATGCGAACGGTTCCGCTGGGATGCGTGCCGCGCAGAGGAGACATGAAAATGGAAGATCTGTTCGCACCGGCTTCGATCAGGATTTTCTGGCAGAGATCATAGGCATGGTTCTGCCTTTCCTGATCAGCGGCGGTCAGGGCTTTACTGATCTTACCGTTTGGATAAATAAGACCGGAAATATCGTCTTTCAGTTTGATCATGACACCCATCATCTTATGCCACTTTGCCCAACGCAGGGCGGGTCCGATGCCTTTCTGGATCGCAATCATGGGATAAAGTAAAAAGGGGTCGGTGAGGGTACTGAGCATATAGCCAACATCGTCGTTTTCCCAGGACCA
>PIVW01001289.1 GCA_003353825.1 Chloroflexota bacterium | reverse complement strand
TAGGGCCGCGTGTGCGTTTGGCAGTGGTCACTACAGATATCCCCTTGATTCCAGACAACAGGCAACAGGATGGCGCAACTCTGGATTTTTGCCGCCGCTGCAAAAAATGCGCCGATGTCTGTCCCAGTGGCGCTATCTCATCTGATGACCGTGAAGCCATTGATGGTGTCAAACGCTGGCAGATCAAGCCTGAAGCCTGTTTCACCTATTGGTGCACGGTTGGCACCGATTGCGGACGTTGTATAAGTGTCTGCCCCTACGCCTATCCTAATAATCTTTTGCACAACATGGTGCGGACCGGAGTAAAGCAGTCGTCGCTATTTAGAGAACTTGCCTTGAAGCTGGATGATGCCTTTTACGGGCGCCAGCCGGCTACATTGGACATCCCTGACTGGATTGGGGATGTTATCGCTTGAATCAGGAGCACCAGTATCATGCAGACATCTAAAAAATCTCGCCTGGGTGGATTACCATCTCAATACAAGTTCCTTCTCAATCCCTATCCAGACGCGCGCATCACAACAGAGTGTTAAAGAGCAAGTGACTACCGCCGACATATTCCCCCACACACATGATTTTTTAACTTACTACGAGGAACTACGACAGCGTCGCCAAGGCTGGTTTCCTGCAGGCCAGGCGCCACCGGTGGAGGAACCGCCACCATCGACAGAGTGGATCGGCAAATGAGCATGAATGAACTTTTGAAGTCGACAGACACTCTCGCGGTGGTGACACTTATTGTGTTCTGGTTTTGCATCAAAGTCGTATATCAAACTGTCCAGGCTCTTTGGGACTTCGCGTGACGATCACGAATTTC
>PIVW01001288.1 GCA_003353825.1 Chloroflexota bacterium | reverse complement strand
GACCGGCGTGCTAGATGACGAGACCGAGACAACTGAAGACTATGATGACCTGCTCGCCCGGATGTTGGAAAGAAAAATAACCGTCTACTGCGCAAATCCAGATCTTATAGTGCAGCGCGGTGAGCGATTGGTAATTTGCGCCGGCGCCCTGGCCAAGCGTTATGCCGACATGGGCGGTGAGGTGATCATTGCCGGAAAGCCTCAGGCGCCGATCTATCGGGCAGCCGTGGCGAAAATGTCCGAACTGGCTGGTCGGCATATTCCAAGGCACAGGTTGCTGGCTATCGGAGATGGCCTGATGACGGATATCAAGGGCGCGGTGCAAAATGGCTTTGATGCTTATTTCATAACCGGCGGCATCCACACTGCCGAGCTGGGCGATCTGGATAGTCCTGAAGGGCTGATGAACTTGCATAGCCGCCTGGAGAGGCAATTTCCCGGTATCAGGCTTGCTGGTATATGCGAACGACTGCGTTGGACTTAAAGTGAGGAATAAGAGGTAAAAAATTATGACGACTAACGGATATTATTTTGAGGATCTGTCTATAGGGATGGACTCCAGCTACACTCACACCGTGACCACAGACGACATCAGAGCTTTTGCAGAGATTAGCGGTGACACAAACCCGCTGCATCTAGACGATGACTACGCCGCCGGAACTATTTTCAAGGGCTGCATAGCCCATGGTATGCTGTCGGCCAGCTATATTTCGACCATCCTCGGCACCCAGCTTCCTGGACCTGGTGTGATCTATGTGTCGCAATCGCTCAATTTCAAGGCACCGGTCCGACCCGGCGAAACGGTAGAAGCACGGGC
>PIVW01000586.1 GCA_003353825.1 Chloroflexota bacterium | reverse complement strand
GATCCGGATTGGATCCATTATGTAGAGGTGGCGCGGCAAGATGTGCCTGCTACGCCGATTCCCGATCCCACCGCGACCCCCACATCTACACCTACCCCAGAACCTGCCCCATCTTTCCGAGAAAGGATGGAAGTTGATCCCAAGGGCGGATTTAGTTCATCATTCACCCTCAACAATGCTTCTCTCACACGGGTGAGCACCCAGTATCAGGAAGGAAGTTACGCATGGAAATGTGATGAAAACAATTCGATGCAGAACTGGCCCGAGTGTGTTGTGCAATACTATCTACCCTCTGCTCAATCCCAGCTAGTATTACAATACGACATCTATTTGGAGCCTGCCGTAACAGACATTGGCGCCAAATTCTGGAGCACCAGCGGTGGTTTCCTCTGGCTCTATTTCGATCTCAACAATCAACTGCACATCTACTGTGCAGCCAGTCTTTGCGGTGAATTCGTTGATGAGATTTTCAGTAATGATCCCCTGGCCGCAAATAGCTGGTATACTGTTCAGGTGGAAATCAACAATGGTGTTCTCAAGGTTACAGCCTACAATGGCGGCACAATTTCAGAAGGGGCTGCCGATTTTACCATTATCAGAGATCTCAATTTGAATCAAAAGTATTTCTACCGGGTAGAATTGACCACCCGTTCTGGAGTCAGTAACAGCTATGACGAAGTGGCTTACTGGGACGACTTTAATGTCTGGTGGGGCCAGACGCCCACTGTTTTTACCGCGCCCAAAGACTTTGAGGATGGTTGGTATCCTGGTGTCAGAGCGCTGCAAGGGGGTACCGGCGGCTACCACGGCATACAAGACACATACATTGTCACCACCAATTGGGAATCGCCCACCCCCCATGGCAGTTTCCCAGTCGTCTACGTACGTACTGCCAGCTATGAAGATGAACAGATGTCCACGCTGATTGGTTTTGACGACGTCAATGTTCCGGTGAACAAGGCGATCTATGGCGCCGAATTGGAAGTCTACTTTGTGGGCCAATCGGTCAATGGCGGCGCCACTACGGTGCATGTCGCCGGCATATCACACGATTGGGATGCGGCCACAGCTACATGGAGCCAGGCCCAATCGGGTAGTTCTTGGCAAACAGCAGGCGCGAAGGGCGTAAACGATCGCACCCCTCCTGTGGACAGCAAGCTGGTCGATTACACAGATATCGGCTCCTGGCTCACCTTCGACGTGACCGAATTGGTGCAACAGGGTTACACTTCGTTTATCCTCTATGGTGAACATGAGGGTGTGAACAAAGCCATCTACTTCCCCTCTGATGAGTACTGGGATGCGAGCAAGCATACCAAACTCACGATACACAACGACTGAGTTTTAACGCCCGGTGCGAGAGTATTCTTGCACCGGGCCATCTATTTCGAACTTGGACAAAAAAGGAGACTAAGACCTATGAAACGATGGATCAGGATTTTGCTCATGATTGGGGCGCTGGTGCCTCTTGCCGTGCTCACTTTTACGATGGGGAACGTCGGCGGGATAGGTGTACCTTCCCCATCCTTGGCGCCATTGATGCCACTCGACCAGCGAGGTCGAGGAATTCAGGTGAGGGGAGATGTGGTGTATATTATGGATAGTAGAAATATCATGGTGTTCGATATCTCGAAGCCGTTGTCACCCCAGCAACTATCGGTGATACCGGTACCGGAACATGAGGAATGGTGGGAAGAAAGGCAGGAATGGAGAGAATTTGATGTGCAAGGAGACTTCCTGTATGCATTTGAATTCTTGTATCGGTATGGGGCCCACGGGGGTAGCGTGCATATCTTCGATGTTTCGAATCCAAAGGCACCTGTTGAGGTAGTGCAAATTGACGGTCCAGGCTTTTATGGATTTGGTTTCCCCGGCTTGATAAAAGCGAGCGCGGACAACCGCTATCTGCATTTGTCAGCGTCTTCCCCAGATCCAATACTAGTTTATGATATTTCAGACCTCTCACAACCATATGTCATTGCCACTTATGCTGATGAATGCACCTCGCAAAACCTAACTTTGGCAGGGCAACGAGCGTATGTGGTAAGGACTTTATGTGAAGGTGAAACATCACAAACATTCTCTATGGCGATATACGATCTCTCGAACCCTACCGCGCCTGTGCTGATCAGTGACGACAAGTTGCGAGAATTAACGCTTGGGGTGTCTAGTTTCGACGAGTCTGGAGATAAACTCTATCTCAATACTAGCGAAGACCTGGGGAGTGGAAATAAACTATGTGGGATTCGCATTGTCGACGTTGCCGATCCAACGCAGCCTGTTCTTTTGGGAAAGATCGAGTGGAACGCTATCGGCTGTGGGGGAGGCATACGAGCTAAAGATAACCTACTCTACTTTGTAAATAACTTCGGCCTGTATGATTGGTATGAATTGCAAACGTACGATGTGTCAGACCCAGAGAATATTTCATTGGTAGAACGCTATCAACTACCGATACAGTTGAACAATTTCTTTCCTTATGATCTTAAGGATAATTGTGTGTATTGGATGCGTCGTTATCGTACGACAGGTTTATACGCGATGTGTACGGCCGGCGTGGCTGCGTCTACGCCAACGCCCACTTCGACTCATGCACCTACATCCACCCCTTCCTCTACACCTCAAGCCACGGCTACAGCAACCCCCACGCTCACCTCCACACCTTCAGCTACTCCTATCCAAAGCCCTACCGCCACACCAACAGCGACAGTTACCTCTACTTCTGTCGTCACGTCCACATTCACTCCTTCCTCTACACCTCAAGCCACGGCTACAGCAACCCTCACGCTCACCTCCACACCTTCAGCTACTCCTATCCAAAGCCCTACCGCCACCTCTACCTCGACGGCCGGTTATCTAATGTTCATGCCACTATTACGTATGGATTAACATGCTGGGTGTCGTAGGGTCATACCCGTATCATATAAACGCGCTTTCAAACCCGGCACTCTGGTGAATGATTTGTCATCAGGGCGGCGGTTGTTGTTCATGTTTTTGTCATGTGGAGCCGCTATACTGGTGTTGTCGTGCTGGTCAGTTAGTCTGTTGGTCGCTTAGTCTGCTGGTCGGTTGGTCTTTTGGTCGTGCGCTTATTCGGTCATCCCCTCATCTTGCCCCCTAATCATCGTGTCACTCAAGCTTCTATCTGTCGCCCACCCTCGGGGCTAGCTCGCCCATTGGCTTGGCCCGCCGTTCATGTGGCCGGCATATCACCCGAATGGGACACGGCCACAGCTACATGGAGCCAGGCCCAATCGGGTAGCCCTTGGCAAACAGCCGGTGCTCAAGGGGCTCTCGATCGCACTGATTCAGTAGACAGGAAGCTGGTCCACTATCCAGATATCGGCACCAGGCTCCAATGCGACGTCAATG
>PIVW01000585.1 GCA_003353825.1 Chloroflexota bacterium | reverse complement strand
CGCGTGACGATCACGAATTTCAGTCGATGATGCCCCCACACCTAGTGGCTGGTTGTGTTAAACGTCTAGATATCGTGCGAGGAAAATCCGCATCACGCGAAATCCCAGAGAACCATTTTCGCTCAGGCGTTTTTCAGTACGGACTGTTCGCCAAACATGGTTGGGTTTGCCGTCGAGCGCCGAATTCAGTACACTCGTTTGCGTAAAGGAAACTGAGCTAAGGACTTAGGACAGAATAACTTGCGGATTTATTCCCTGAATTAGGTTATTGAATTCTCGGTCCTAAGTGTACATTCGTCTACATACGGGTGAGCACCTTATCGCTCTTTATCATGATCATGCACCTAAAAATCTCGCACCGCAGAGCCATATTCGGATTCACACTCGTGATTCCGTTTTTAGTTCTTCTTGTTCTCCATGTCACAGTTCCTGCTTTGGCAAGTTCAACGCCTAGTGAAGTCGACACCGAAGTTCAGGCAACACACAGACCGGGGGATCCCAAGGCGCCCTATCCAGGCATCTATATCTTTTGGGACAGCAGCAATGTCGATCCTGCCAGTTATCCTGCCGTGACGGGTGGGAACATGACTTTCAACTGGAGTGATATAGAACGTGCAGATGACTACTTCGATTGGTTCGAGGTAGATGAATGGTTGGCTGAGCAATCCAGCCTGGGCAAGCCAGCAGGGCTGGGGTTTTCGCTCTACGATGGCCGTTGTTGTGGCGGCTCGCGCCTGCCGACCTGGTTACAATGGCAGAATGAGGAGACCGTCGTGCGTTGCGATGCCCAGCTTTGGCCCATCCCTCGCTACTGGCATCCTGACGTGCTGTCGGAATACGAAGAGTTTGTCCGGCGCTACGCAGATCGTTATGATGGCGATTCTCGCGTCGCTTGGTTCGAACTGGGTACCGGCATTTTTGGCGAGAGCAAACCTGCGGATGTAAGCGACTGGGAGTGTTTGCTCGATGCCGGGCTGACCGAAGAGTTGTGGATAGCCACATCCAAACAAATTCTGGATATATTTGCCGACGCCTTTACAGATACACAGTTGTTCTATCAATTCGCACCTACATACAGCCCGGTCGATCAATCGATCCGCCAGCGAAAGGAACTGACCGATTACGCGGCCAACTTGGGCATCGGTCTCAAACATAACGGCCTGCAGCCCGACGCCGACAATGTCTATGTCGACGATGAAAGCAAATCCTATTACAAATCGGGCCATTGGGATCCCTTTTTCACCTGGTGGGAGGGGGTGCCCGTCGCCTGGGAGAGCTATGGCACGCAATACTGTGGCGATAAGTTCGACGAATCATTGAATCCACACTTGACCATGTGGTGTGTTTATAGTGGTCTCAATAAACATGCCGACTACTTTGTATTTTCCAAGGACCTGGCCATCGACCCAGTTCGTCAAACCTATCTAGATTTTGCCAATCACTACCTGGGTGTAGAATTGGATGAGACGGACTCGGTGTGGGTAGCCATGCGCGAAACCGAGTTAAGCTGGTTTCCTCAGCGTGGCAACTACGACATGTGGCTCTACCAGAATGACCTCGTCGTCGGAGGGCGCAGTGTGGCAGAATGGAACGTGACCGATGCCCCGGAAGGACGTTACACCCGTCGCACCGATCGCGCCACATCCAACTCCGATCTCTATTTCGATGTAGCAGATGGCTGGCTCTATCAAGAGTCCGACCAAACAGTTACAATCGAAGTTATCTATCTCGACCAGGGTTCTGGATCCTGGTTACTCTATTACGATGCCGTCGCTGAACCAGGAAAACTGGCCGGGATCGTAGAAAAACGTGATTCGGGCCAATGGCTCACACGTACCTTTGAGGTGTCTGATGCCTACTTCGGCAACCGTTTGGCGGGCGGCGGCGATCATCCGGGCTCCGATTTCTATGTGCGAGCCAGCCAAGATGACACCTATTTCCATCGATTCCGCGTCTTTCGGCACGATGTCGCACCAACGCCAACACCTCAGCCCATCGTCACGGTGACGCCGTCCCATACACCTGCACCCGAGCAGCCCCAGCCCACACCGACACCTCTCAGTGTAAGTCTACGTGATGGTGTATATGGTTATGATGGTACCGAAGATACGTGGATTGGCGCCTGGTGTGACCGTGATGGCCCTGATGAGGGTACCGTCCCCCATGGACACCAGGAATATCTGGGGATGCGTTCGTCTGATGAAATCGATGTTTGTAACGCTCTCATTCGTTTCGAGATCAACGGCATACCTCAGAATGCATTTATTCTCAGCGCCCAGTTGATTCTCAAACCAATTTCGGACGGCAATGGTTCGCGAACATACTTCAATACCTATGACTTATATAAGGAATGGTCCGAAGATGAGGCAACGTGGTATGTAGCCCGTAACGGCGTATCCTGGGATGCGTCAGGTGCTGATGGCGCCGGTGACCACCCCTACTTGCCCCTGGATGTCTCTATGTTGTCCGGGCCAATTAGCTCTTCAGTGTGGACAAGTGCCAATATCACACCCCTTGTACGCCGTTGGGTTCTAGATCCTGATTCGAACTACGGGGTATTGCTGAGATCACATGGCAGGCGGGTCGGTTACGAACTGGCTTCGAGCGAGCATCCTGAAATAAAGTGGCGTCCGGTTCTCGAGATACAGTACTATCCTGAAGGAGGTATCCCTGCCACGGCCACGTCTACAGTCACGCCTACGGTTACGCCCACGGCCACATCTACAACCACTGCTACATCTACGCCCACTATCACGCCGGCGCTCACTGCTACACCCAGCCCGTCGCCCACGCCCAGCACTGGCGGCATCGATGGTTGGGTATTCTACGATGTCGATGGCGACTACAGTTATTCGGATGAGCCCGGCATTAGCGGAGCGGTTCTGACGATGACAAATCAGAGTGATGGCACAACTTTGACAGAGCTTACCGACGACCAGGGCTATTATCATTTTTCAGAGCTGCCTACGGGCGTTTATACGTTGGATGAGATCCGACCAGAGGGATGGAGTGAACCACAGCCGTATGGCAATAATTTGGCTCTGCTCGTCAGTGCCAACCACACCCATCGGGTTCAATTTGCCCACCAGCCGCTTCCTACCGCTACGGTTACCCCTAGCGTAACCCCGCAAGGTACACTTTGGCTGCCACTGTACCAGCGGTAAAATGCGGCATCTTGCGATTAAAGTCTGATTCGCTGATATTTTGCAGCGACCCACTCGGTAGTTTTTGATCCATCTCTCGTGGCCACCCGGTACTAATAACCAATGGTGCTAGTTTGTAACCACAACATGCAGTATGATTCCTGAGAATGCTACTATATGCGGGTTCAGGGAGTGAGCATCTGAACAGAAAATCACTGCCACGTATTCCTGA
>PIVW01000584.1 GCA_003353825.1 Chloroflexota bacterium | reverse complement strand
CAACAGGGCGAATATCGAACAAAAATAGGGATGAGTGCCTTGAAAACGATCAGTTTTTGACACTTTCTTTCCACCAAATTGTCTGTTTTGGTGCCGTAACGAAATTGGCGAAGGTATTATACAACTATAGTAATTCTCTCACATCTACAACACGGCCACTAACTGCCGCAGCGGCGGCCATCAGCGGACTCATGAGCAAGGTGCGAGCGCCGGGACCCTGTCGGCCCTGGAAGTTGCGATTACTGGTGCTGGCCACATATTTGCCCGCACCGGCTTTGTCATCATTCATCGCCAGACACATGCTACATCCAGCACCTCGCCACTCAAAGCCGGCCTCGCTGAAGATGCGATCCAGGCCTTCGGCTTCGGCTCGCGCTTTGACATCCTTCGAGCCGGGCACAACGATCGCCCAGACATCGTCTGAAACCCGCCTGCCCTTAACCACATCCGCCGCTTGGCGCAGGTCTTCGATACGGCCGTTCGTGCACGAACCTATGAAGACGATATCGATGGCTTGCCCCTCGACCGGCTGACCCTGCTCCAGACCCATATACTCCATCGCACTGAGCAAAGCGCGGCGTTCGCCAGGATCATCAAGTTCATCTGTCGTGGGAACATAGCCAGAGACACCAACACCCTGGCCGGGATTCGTGCCATAGGTCACCATCGGTTCCAAGGCATTAGCGTCGATGAAAAGCTCTCGATCAAAATTGGCCCCTTCATCACTATGCAAAGTGTGCCAGTAAGCGACAGCATTGTCCCAATCGGGGCCTTTGGGTGCATAGGGTCGCCCCTGGATATACTCGAACGTGGTATCATCGGGTGCGATCATTCCGGCCCGTGCCCGCCCCTCGATGCTCATGTTGCAGATGGTCATGCGATTGGCCATACTCAGATTTTCGATGGCACTGCCGCGGTACTCGAACACGTGTCCGGCCCCACCACCGGCGCCATTCTTGGCAATAATGGCGAGAATGATGTCTTTGGCCGTCACACCTTGGCCCAGTTCCCCTTCCACCTCGATAGCAAAGGTCTTGGGTTTGGTTTGCAGAAGACACTGTGTAGCCAACACGTGGCTGACTTCGCTGGTGCCGATGCCGAAGGCGAGGGCGCCGAAGGCGCCATGCGTGCTGGTATGGCTATCACCGCAGACAATGGTCATGCCCGGTTGTGTGACGCCCATCTCCGGGCCAACCACGTGTACAATGCCCTGCACTTCCCCCTCGATATCCCAGAGCGTGATGCCGAAGTCATGGCAATTCTGGCGAAGGGTGCGCACTTGCGTGGCAGCATCCGCGGGCCAAAGTGTTATGTCAACGTCTCGTGTAGGGATAGCGTGATCCATCGTAGCGAATGTCTTTTGCGGGCGCCGGACTTTCAAACCTCGTTCGCGCAAGGCAGAAAACGCTTGAGGCGAAGTGACTTCGTGAACCAGGTGGGCATCGATGTAAAGGACGACGGGAGCGACCGGGTCCTGTTTGACCACGTGCGCGTCCCATACTTTTTCAAAGAGGGTTTTGGCTTGATTTCCGTTGTTCGTTGTCATGGTGTCGTGTGGTGGGAGGCTTGTTGAGTGACAAGGTGGCAGGGTGACAGGGTGACTGTCAATGGTATGGAAGTCCATTCAGAATCTCGATTTTCGCCGGTGACAGTCACCTTTAATTGTGGTTCGAACATCATGCCGGAACGGCATCATCTTGTGTTATGCGAACGGCAGCGCTGTCCTGGCTTTCTGAATCGATCAGTTTATTCAGGGCCTGTATGTACGCCTTGGCACAGGCTACCAGGATGTCGGTATCGACTCCACGGCCAGAAAACAGGCGACGGCGAGCTCTCCCTTGAGCAGTATGCGAATAGCCACGGCTCTCGGGGACGGCAATACGGATGGTGACATCACCATTGGCATCGATACCTTCGGTGACCGCCTGAACGACGAATTCGGTGAGGGTGTTGGGCACCTGTACGATCCGTTTGATGCCCTGGTAGATAGCATCGACAGGGCCGGTGCCAAAGCCGGCATCGGTCATGACCTGCCCCGTCTCGACATTGCGCAAGGTCACCACCGCCGTGGGGACGACGTTGATCCCGCACTGCACCTGCACACCCACCAATTCCCAGGTTTCCTGCGGCTGATAGACTTCATCACCTACCAAGGCTTCCAGATCAGCATCGCTGACGACTTTCTTCTTGTCAGCCAGCTCTTTGAAACGTCTGAACACCTTGTTCAACTCATCGTCCTGCAGGTGATAGCCCATCTCTTGCAGGCGTACGCGGAAGGCATGTCGACCCGAATGCTTACCCAAGACGAGTTTGCTATGGCTGAGACCGATAGTGTCTGCATCCATGATCTCATAGGTGCGTTTGTTTTTGAGCATGCCATCTTGATGAATGCCCGCTTCGTGAGCAAAAGCGTTACTGCCCACGATCGCTTTATTGGGCTGTATCATCATGCCGGTATAGCGACTCACCATGTCTGACGTGCGGTGGATCTCCTGAGTGACGATGTTGCTATCGATCTCGTACACCTGCTGGCGCACATACAGGGCCATGACCACCTCTTCCAGGCTGGTGTTACCGGCGCGTTCGCCGATTCCGTTGAGGGTGACCTCAACTTGTCGAGCGCCGTTCTGGACGCCGGCCATCGTGTTGGCAGTGGCCAGACCGAGATCGTCGTGACAGTGCACTGAGATCACCACATCCTTGGCGCCGGGTGTGTTTTCTCGGATATCGTGGATTAGAGGCCCGAACTCATCTGGGGTGGTGTACCCGACCGTGTCAGGTATATTTAGGGTGGTAGCACCTGCCTCAATCGCCACTTCCAAGATCTGATACAGGTACTTGGGATGACTGCGACCGGCATCCTCGGGGCTGAATTCGACATCGTCGCAGAACTGTTTGGCATAGGAGACCATTTCGCGCGTGCGCTCAATCACTTCCTCGGGCGACATACGCAATTTGTATTCCATATGCACGGGCGAGGTAGCGATAAAGGTGTGGATGCGTGGGTGTTTGGCCGGTTGTACAGCCTCCCAGGCAGCGTCGATATCCATTTTGTTGGCACGGGCCAGACCACAGATGGTGGGTGGTTCGGCGGTGTTGCCATGCTTATCCACACGAGTCTCCTGCCCGACCGTTTCAGCGATACGTTTGACCGCTTCGAGATCGCCAGGTGAGGCTACCGGAAATCCCGCTTCGATGATATCCACACCAAGACGGGCAAGCTGGCGGGCGATGTCAAGTTTCTCTTGAGCATTAAGTGTGGCGCCGGGGGATTGCTCGCCATCGCGTAGAGTGGTATCGAAAATCAGAACTTTGTCGGGGCCATAAACACTGGGGACGGCCGTGAGATAGACTCCTTGGGAAAGAGTGTGGTGGGTG
>PIVW01000103.1 GCA_003353825.1 Chloroflexota bacterium | reverse complement strand
TACACTTCGTACAATGATATGTGATAACATTCTGAATCATAATGGTACTCCGCTCGATTGCTTTTAACGCAGAATATCAATTGGAACATTTTCAGTCAATATGTAACCACTACCCAAAATCAGATGCAGTCGATCCTCCTTAATCTTCAATCCTTGATCTTCAATCCTGCATTTTCTCCGCCGCAAGCCGCACAGCATTGACAATATGCTGGTAACCAGTACAGCGACAGAGATTGCCGGAAATAACCAAGCGGATTTCTTCGTCGGTCGGGTTAGGATTCTGTTCGAGCCAGGGCTTGAGCGTCATCAAAAAGCCGGGCGTGCAGAAGCCACATTGCAGGCCGTGCGCCTCACGAAACGCCTCTTGCAAGGGATGGAGATGGTTGGGACCGCCGGGGGCCAGGTTCTCAACCGTTTCGATGGCGTAGCCCTGAGCCTGAACGGCGAAGATCAAGCAGGCGCGCACAGGCTCATCGTCGAAGAGGATGGTGCAGGCGCCACAAACGCCATGCTCGCAACCCACATGCGTACCTGTCAGTTCCAGGTCGTGGCGTAAAAAATCGCTCAGCAGTAGACGGGGTTCCACCGCGCGCTGGTAGGTTTGGCCGTTGATATCGACGGATATTTCGATGCGATCACTCACTTGAAATCACCTCCCCTGCAGCACGATTGAAAGCTTTGGTTAAAACCCTCCGCCCTAGCACGCCGGCAAGATGGCGGCGGAATTCGGGTGTGGCATGGATATCGCCACTGGGATCCATGTCAGCTGTGGCAGCGATCTGGGCGGCTTCAGTTAGGGTCTCGGGTGACGGGGTTTTTCCGTGCAGATGCGCCATCGCCTGCCAGGCAGCCACTGGGCCATCCCCCACGCCGAAATAGACCAGCCGCGCCTGCTGGCAGACGCCTACGCCATCTAAATCGACCATCGCCGCTGCCCCGACCAGGGCATAATCCCCATGCCGCCGCGTTATCTCGTCTACCGCCCAACCACTGCGAGCGGAGAGGCCGGGAAAACGCACTTCGGTCAGGATCTCGTCAGGTTCCAGGGCAGTGGTGAAGATGCCGAGGAAACAGTTATCCGCGTCGATCCAGCGTTCGCCTCGGACGCTGCGGGCCAAAATCTTGCCGCGCGAGGCCAGCAGCAACGCCGGTAATTCGGAGGCGGGGTCGGCGTGGGCAATGGAACCACCCAGCGTGCCCCGGTTGCGGATCTGAGGATGGGCGATCAGGGGCATGGTCTCTTTCAGCAACGGTACTACCTTGGCCACAAGATCGCTGCGCTCGACCTGTGCCTGTCGGGTCATGGCCCCGATACGCACGCCGCCATCACGGATGGGCTGGATGTAGGAAAGCTCGGGGATGTTGTTCAGATCGATGAGCACCGCGGGCTGGGCCAGGCGAAAATTCATTGTGGCGATCAGGCTCTGGCCTCCTGCCAATATCTTGGCATCGTAGCCGTACTCTCCCACCAGGGCGATAGCCTCATCCAGCGATGCCGGAGCGTGGTATTCGAAGGGGGCTGGTTTCATAAATATGCCTCCAGAGACTGAAGACTGAAGATTGAGAAGACTGAAGATTGGCAGTTGTTGCGCTGGCAATCTTCAATCTTGAATCTTTACTCCTCAGTAAACGCCACCGCCCGGCAAAAGGCCGCTTCGCCACCCTTGAACATCCAAGGGAAGACGCCGATGGTGATGCGACGGTTCAGCAGGTCGGGATTACCGATCTCCCCGCCCAGGTTCTCCACATGCATGCAGTCATGGGGAAAGAGAGCGTTGTGGGTGAGCTGGTAGGCGCTGTCGGGGAAGAGCACGTCTATCTGATCGGCGCCGAATATTTCTTCGGCCTGGCCGCGCACCTTTTTCCAGTGCTCCAAGCCGCCCTTGCCCAAGAATCGGCCGATGGGTAAGTTCATGGGATGGTCGGTGGAGACCATGTCGACGCCCCACACGTGGATTTTCTTCTCTAGCAGCCAGTCACAGATGTTGAAATGAGGGCCAGGATGGCGGTGCAGATATTTCTCTTCGTCCGGCGTCTCGCCATATTCAGCGAATTTGCTCCAGCCGGTGTAGATGAAAAGGATGTCGCCTTCGCGCACTTCTACGCGTGCTTCGATGTCCTCAGGGCCGAAAATGTCCAGTTCATCCAGCATGTCGCTGAGATCGACGATAACACCCTCACCATAAAGCCACTCCAAGGGGACCTGGTCGATGGTCTTGCCGGCTGTAACAAAATGCCGTGGCGCATCCAGGTGTGTACCCATGTGATTGGAAGTCTGGATATACTGGGCGTTGACACCATGCTCAGACTTACGTTTGAAATATTTCACTTCAAAGGGCGGATAGAAAGGCCAAAAGGAGACATTTTGGTCTAGGGGTTGGGAAAGATCGTGGATTTTCATAGGTAGGACTCCTTGCGATTGGCATGGATGGGTTTGTTTGAACGAATGAACACAACTTGCTACAATGGAATCAACATTTCGAGGAGCAATTGCTAATGGACACTGTTACCTTACAGGGACCGGTGGTAGTATTGCCCGCCGGCGAATATCAGACGCTGTTAGACCGCTTGTCAAATCTAGAGAAGCTGGTGGATCACCTGACAACATTGATGGAAGATAATCAGGACCTCGCGACCATGCGGGAGGTCGAAGTAGAATATCGCACTGGCGGTGGCGTGCCCTTTGCAGATTTGCTGGCTGAAGTAGAATCAGATAGCGAATGACATACAGAGTTGAGACGGCTCGCGATCGTGTGGGGAAGCAACTGAGACGCATTCCCAAGGCCGATTTAGGTCGTATTAGCACAGCAATCATTACCTTGGCAGATGAGCCGCGCCCGATGGGAGTCGTACAATTGCAGAAGGATATTTACCGCATGCGAGTCGGCAATTATCGTATTATCTACAAAGTTTATGATGAGGAAGAACTGATTCTAATCGGTCGGGTTGTGAGACGTAGTGAATCAACTTATCAGCGGGTTGAGGATCTTTTTGAGTAGATCTTCAGGACTAAAATCCATACCGCTCCGCAAACGCAATCAACGCCTCTTCGAATATGCTCATCGGCGGACGTACGAGACCGGCGCCGACTTGGCCGATGCCGGCATCTTTATGGGCGATGCCGGTGTTGATGCGGGGTGTAATCCCCGTCTCGACCACCTTGCGGATATCGATACCGGTGGGTGTACCCCGGAAATCGAGGGCGGGCATGCTGAAGTACTTGTGTTCTGCGAAAGTGATTTCGTACATCTCCATGGTGGTGTTGATGGCATCTTTGGGCGAGCCGCTGACAAAGGTGACAATCGCCGGGGCAGTGGCCATTGCAAACCCGCCGATTCCCGCAGTCTCGGTGATGGTGCTGTCGCCGATGTCGCCGCTGGAATCTTCGGCGGTGAAGCCCGGGAAATAGAGACCCTGCGGCGTACCCACCGGCCCGGTGAACCACCGCTCTCCCAACCCGCTGATGCGAATGCCAAAATCGGTGCCGTTGCGGGCCATGACGCTGACGATGGTGCTGCCCTCGATGCCGAAACCGGCGTCGGCACTGGCCTTGCAAGCCGCCATGACCGGGTTGAGCACGGCCAGAGCATTGTCGCCGATGGCGCTGAGGATGTCGGAGGCGATTTGCGCCGTGGGCGCGGACTTGGCCACATGCGGGGCCAGCGCCTTCAAGAAGAGGATCGACCCCGCTTTGTTACGGTTATGACCTTCATCGCCCATGTGCAGTGATTCGCCCAACAGCACCCGGATATCGATGCCGCCGCTGGATTCGATGGCGTCGCGTAGCACAGGGGCCATGACATCATTCATCCAATGCATGCGCTCCATCACGCTGGCGTCGTAGGCGCCATAGCGCAGCACCTTACCGTAACCTTCGTTCAGATTAGAGTAGGCGAAGTTGCCATGTGTCTTGTTTTCGATGATGTAAACTTCCATCGAGGCTGAGGTTAAGCCCGCCATCGGCCCCACCGCTTGGTGATGATGGCAGGGTTCCAACTCAATTTCTCCCGATGTGACCAGCTTTTCCGCTTCGGCTTCATCTTTGGCTTTGTTCTCGAAGATCAGAGCCCCGGTAATGGCGCCGCGCATTGGCCCTGACGCCCGTTCCCAGGTGATCGGTGGGCCGGCGTGCATCAGCAGATTCTCGTGCATGCCAGGGATCACGTCGATGGCTTTGCCCAGACCCACCAACACAGGTCGGGCTTCGATCATACGGTCGGTTGCTTCACGATTGGCTTGGTCGATATTCATCAGTAGTCCTCGAATGTCTGTCATTCTAAAATCCTCGGAAATGGTTGCTGAAGGATAAAAAGAACGAAGATCGCTCTGTCTCCAGCGACGACTTAATCTTCAATCTTAACTCTTTAGTCTTCAATCATCCCTTCATTCTCGCCAAAATCCCAGCCAGCTTCTCATTGCCACCCGCGGGTGGGCGCCAGTCGACGTGGATGACCTGGGCTTCTTGGGCGATCAGGCTCTCGGCAAAAGAGTCCAGGCCGACGTTGATAGCAGCCAGTGGTTTTTCAATGCTCTCGAGCGAGACAGCCGCAGGGTCGGCATCCGCTTCAAGTTGTTGCAGCAGTTCACCAACGTAGTGTACGGCAGCCTCATTGCTGGTGAAGAGTTGGATCTTGGCGGCTTTCAATTGCTCTACCTGCTTGTCGAAATTCTGGGGATCCTGATCCGTGCCAACCACCACAACCACTATTTCGATGTCCCGCCCATCTGCCTGAGCGATAGCGCGGGCGTCGAGCATGGCAGGGGTGAGTTCGCTTGCAGGGTCCGGATGAGAGCCATAGCCCAACACGACATCAAGCAGGATAATGGCGACATCAGGGTCTGCAGCTTCTTGTTTGAGCCTACGAATTCGCAGATCGTTGTCCATCATGGGATGCAGGCGGCCAACTGTGAAGACATCCTCGCCTAGATCGATGATGGTGTTCTTTGTGCTGATCAAGGGGTTTTCAAGGGGTTGGATGCCACTCAAAGAGATGTTGGAGTAAACATCGGGCAGATAGTCCCGCAGGATAAGGAGCGCTTCATAGGCCAGGGTGCCGCCCGAATATAGCCCGCGTAGATAGCGTTGGCTACTAATAAAGGGAAAGGTAGGGCGTGGAGCAGGTTGTCCGTTTTCAGAATCTGTTCGAGCCAGTTGGATGGCGGTGCGGGCTGCTGCGTCGAGGGTGGTCACGAAATGAAGATTATCGACCTGTGCCTGTTCGGCCTGATATCCGATGAAATCAACAACGACTGGCTTAGCAGCACGGCGAGCCAGCCGCAACAGATCCTGCGCGACGGCGGGCGCCGGGGGTTTGGAGATCAATACGATAACCTGTGTGTCCGCATCTCGACTGAGTAAATCGAGTCCTTGCTTGGCAGTGATGGCCCCTACCCCTTCTGATAGATCCCGCCCGCCCGTGCCTAACCCATGCGTTAGACCCGCGCCCAACTGGTGGATTTGTGTCGACACCTGCTGCAATCCCGTGCCGGAGGCGGCGACCAAACCGATATTGCCGCGCCGTACCACATTGGCGAACCCCAGTCCCACACCATTGACGATAGCTGTCCCACAGTCGGGCCCCATAACCATGAGGCCTTTGGCGGCAGCTTCGTGCTTGAGCGCGATTTCATCTGCCAGCGGGACGTTGTCACTATAAAGGAAGACATGTTTACCAAGACGCAGGGCTTCTCGAGCGACAGCGGTCGCGTGCTGACCCGGCACAGATACCAGCACCCACTGCGCCTCTGGCAACATCTGAGCGGCCGAGTGCAGCGATTTAGGCTGGTATTCCTGCTCGATCACAACGCGCCTGCGGGTAAGCAACTCATCTACCTGCGCTATCGCCGCTTCGGCAGCAGCCAGATCGTCCGCCTTGACGACGACAATCAGATCATCGGCTGCTGCGCTCTGCGCCTCTGTTGACAGGAGTTGGCTTTGTGAGAGGATTTCTTTGTTGGCGTCTGTCCCCATCACAACACCTGCATCGACGATCTTGGGGAGCGCTGCCAACGAACGCTGTAGTTGCATCAACACGACGGAATCATAATAAGCGCCGCCGCGGATTTCTGCAGTAATAGCTGCCATAGGACTCTGCTTAATTCGATTGAAAGGAACCCGGGTCGGTGATATATCGAGTTTAACATACAACCCTATACGCCAGCAATTCTGTGCAATGAATACGTATAATTTCAGATCACAGCGCTTTTATATGTGAATCCAAACTGGCAGCGTATTGATAGGATAGTTTCATTGCCCCGGTTGAGCCCTTGTGCTAAGATCAGGTGATGCAGCGTATTAGGTTATCTCGAATTGCGATCTTCATTGGCTTGGTGGTTATGGTTGTTGCGCTGGGTGCATGTACGCGCGAGCGTGATCCGTGGCCTGACGCTGCCGGTGGCGCCACTGTTGTTCCTGAACAGCCGACATCATCGGGCACCGTGGAACCCGACGAGGCCTCTCTCCCAGCCTTCACACCACACATCACGGCCGACGCATCTGGTACTACCGCACAGCCCCAAACACAAGATGGCGGTGGCACGCCCGTACCGGCCGGTTCAGGAGATGCGCCTGCTCTAGTTGCTACGAGCAATCTGCCGCCCATGCCCGATACCAAGGAGTTGACACCCAAGCCCCCGACATCGACCCCTGAACCCGACTTGTTTGCTTACAAGGTGCAGGCCGGCGAGAATCTTTCGACGATTGCCGGAAAATTCGGTGTAAAAGTCGAGAATATCAAACGCTATAACGCCATGGAAAATCCCAACGCTTTACGCACAGGCGCTATACTGATGATACCGGGAGAACCACCTTCAGGAACCGAAACGGAGGAAGGATATATTCATGTGGTAAAACCAGGTGAGACCCTTTTTGGCATTTCTATGCAGTTCAGCGTACCCTTGAATGAACTAGCCAGCGCCAATCAGATCACCGATCCCAGTACCTTGCGGGTTGGTCAGCGTTTGGTCATCCCCAATGCGGCGGAGAGCCGGGGCGCCAGTTCCGAGGTTCGCGTTCACATCGTGCGGCCGGGTGAAACTCTTTCCTCGATCGCCGTCAAATATGGGGTGACGCCAGCTGCAATTATGCAGGCCAACGACATGGAGAATGCCAATCGCATCTACTCTGGACAAAAACTTGTCATTCCCAATTGACGCTGTCTGCCGGGCCTCCTGTTGGGCCGAACAGATAAGGCTCGCCTGATGATCCTGTCAGCTTGTTGGTAGCTTGATGTCATGCGTAACGGGACATTCTATATTAAAGTATCATTTACAGATCATGGCCGCAGCGACATTTTTGCTGCAAACTCCCGATCTGCAAACTCTTTTGATCAATCTCAAATCCAACCTGCCCTTCTCCAAGGAGTAACACTATGGGTCAGTTAGTTTTCGCAACAATGCTTGCGCTGGTAGCAGGCATCGCTTTAGCCGTTCTGGTAGCCGGCGCCAACGCTCGCAAGGGTGATATCAACCCCGGTAGAGGGATCGTTGCCGGGGTTATCGGTTTTCTTCTGGTTTTTCTCGTACTAAGCATGATCAACAGCTATACGGTGGTGCAAGCTGGTTCAGTGGCCGTGGTCAAACGTTTGGGTGCTGTTGTCAGTGTTTTCGACCCGGGCCTGAATTGGAAGATCCCCTTTATCGACGATACGATTATCTATCGAACCCAAGACATCGTGTACGAAACCAGTGACAATCCTGGCGGCTCTAATGCCGATTACACTGATATCGAGGTCGATACCGCCACCAGTGATGGCCAACAAATTACGGCGCGCTATACGATTCGTTTCCGTATCAAACCACAGGAAGCTGCCAACATCGTCAACAGTCTGGGTACCGAGCGGGAGGTCGTCGAGAAGATAGTTAAACAGAATAGCCGTGTTTGGGTTCGCACCTTACTTCGTAATTTCACAGCTAATCAACTTTACTCTGGCGATATTCTGACTGCGCAAGAAGTAATCGCTGAACAATTACACCAAGACTTTGAGGCAGAGGGTCTCGAACTCGTCTTCTTTGGCTTGAGACAGATCGGTTTTACCGAAGCCTACAAACAAGTTGTCGAAGTCAAGCAGATCGAGGCGGAGAACATCATCACCAAGCAGAATCTTGCCCGCCAGGCCGAATTCGAGAAACAGCGCATCATAACCGAAGCCGAAGCCGAAGCTGAGCGCCAGCGTCTGGAACGCATCGGTGTAGCCCAGGGTGAAGCCGAGTCAATCAATTTACACGCTGAAGCCGATGCCGCGGCGACCCTTGTAAGAGCTCAAGCCCAGGCTGAAGCCAACGAACTAATCTCCAAGAGCCTGACGGCGGGTGTGATAAACTGGCAAGCTGTCAACCAGTGGAACGGTCGATATCCCACCGTCGTGAGCGGGGGCGGTGGTGAACAATTGATCTTACCCGGCGACTTGTTCAATCCCTCCGAAGCCCCGTAATAGCTGTGGCTCGGTTTGCCACGGCTGATTCTCAAGATAGGTGTTGACAAGCGTCGTTGTAACTGCTAATCTGTAGCCAGATATGAAGGCGGCAGTTTGGTTCACGATTCATTCTTCAACTGTACCGACGGCGAACGACCTGATGAGTACTGTCCGCTCTAACTAAATCACAATCAGCGACGGTTATCTTGCCAGCGTATATGGCTGGCAGGATGCCGTCGCTGCTGTCTTTACTCCGCCAGTACCCACTTTCCGACGAGCACAAGGCCATCGATGATTCAAGTAAGTCTGTTGGATTTTGGGGCTGGCATTCGAAAATCCTATATTCCTCGATGCTGAGGAACCACCTGCTCAGGAGGCAAAACTGATGATTCGCGAAGCAGACTTGCGCGAGCTGGTAGAATTTGATGGACGAAGTCATCCTGTACTCAGTCTATATCTCAATGTTGATTCCCGTGACCGTACCGTTGAGAAGTATAAACTCGCCCTACGCAGGCTGTTCGACAATTTATCCGATTTTGATGCTTTAGATCGGAAACGCATTGAGCAGTATTTTGATTTAGAATATGATCGTCAGGCGCGCGCTGTTGTTTGTTTTTCCTGTCAGAGTGAGGGGTTTTGGCGTGCATACCCTTTGAATGTGTCGGTGGAAGACGCCATCATTTCTGATCGCCGCCCTCTGGTGCGACGCCTGGTGGAACTCATGGACACCTATGGTTACCTTGGCGTGGTAGCTGTAGATAAACATGGCGCACGTTTCTTTTCTTTTCACCTTGGTGTCCTGGAAGAGGCCACCGCCACAATCGGGGAGGATGTCAAACGCCATAAACAAGGAGGCTGGGCCGCATCACGTTATCAAAGGCATGAAGATGAAGCCGCCATGGGTAACTTGCGAGCCGTAGCGGAACTCACTGAGCAATATACACGTCAGTATCATTGGCGACGGCTTGTGTTGGCCGGTACTGATAGCAATGTGGCTACATTTCAAGAGATGTTGCCTACCGCTCTCCAAGGCCTGGTCGTTGGCTCGACGCCTCTCGAACTCACCGCCAGTATCCAGGATGTGCGCGAACGCGCCGAATCAGTTGCCCTGAGCGCACATCATGATCACAACCGCCAACTCGCTGCCAGCTTGATCGTGACTGCCGAAAAAGGTGGTGCTGCTGTGTTAGGTCTAGCACCCACATTGGACGCTTTGCAAAGTGGCAGGGTCCATCAACTACTCTTCTCTGAAAATTACCAGATTGATAACGAGCAGGTTCGCCGCTGCACTGAATGCGATTACCTTAGCGTAGATAACGTCTCATCTTGTTCGATTTGTGGTGGCGCCACAGAGCCTCTGCCCGATGCAGTCAACACCCTTGCTCGCCGTGCTATTACACAAGATGCTCAAGTTGTCGTGTTATCAGCCGATAATCCGTTGGCAGAGCACGGGTATGATATTGGCGCCTATTTGCGTTACTGAAAAGTCAAGTGAAACAACCTACATCCTCCCGCAATCAGATACTCATCGTCCTCATCGTTGCACTAGCGGTGTTTACCATTGGCATTCTTGGCATCACATTGGGATTGCGAACACTTGGCCAAAGGGTAGAACCCTCGCCGACGGTCGATATCTCAAGCCTGCCACTGACACCCTTACCCCAGCCGACTGCGACGAACGCAGCCATGACCACGGTGATAACGGTGATAACGGAAGCAACCACTGCCACGGAGACGCCGACAGTGACACAGACACCTTCCTCTACCGTGACTCCTTCCCCTACCAGCACACCCACCTCGACCCTTGTTCCCACCGAGACAGCGGTGCCCACGCCAACACCCTACGCCGGCCCTTTGCGAGAAAATGGTGGGGATTACACCAGTCCCCGGACAGAAAGTATCATCATCGATGGCGTCCTGCTCGAATGGCGAGATGTGCCATCGTTCGCCCTTCCCTTTATCCAACAGGGCGAGGAAAACTATGACGGACCTGATGATCTCACCGTCAGCACACGTCTTACATGGGACGAGAAATTTCTTTATGTGGCGGCTGAGGTCATTGACGATGTGCATGTGCAGGCGTTGAGCGGCTACGACCTCTTCAATGGCGATGGCGTTGAATTGTGGATCGACATTGACCTTGCCGGTGACTTCAAAGACGATTCGCGTAATGGCGATGATTTTCAATTTGGATTTTCGCCCGGCAATTTTGATAGTATTCCTTCAGAAGGTGTCGTCTGGTATCCGCAGCGCAGCCCGGAGTGGAATGCTCGGCTACAGGTGGTCGCTCAACCGCAAGACAATGGCTATACATTGGAGGCTGCCATTCCCTGGTCTATGCTCGAAATAAACCCGCGTACCGGCATGATACTAGGCTATGCTGTCAATGCCAATGATAACGATGTGCCTGATACGTCCGCCCAACAGACCATCCTTATGCACACGGCTGTCATGGCCTGGGGGCGTCCAACGACCTTCAGCAATCTTCGATTACAATAGCAGTGTCAGATGCGGTCGCAATGTCAGGTGTGCAGCGCACTGAGATATAGACGATTGATTCGATTTCATATGCAATGTACTAGAATTTCGTATGCGTTTGATAAGATTGTGCTGCACCCTACGCTGGGGCTTGCCCGAACAGTTTATAGTGATGGTGAGCTAGCTGAAAGTTGACCCAATATCGTAACAACGTCGATCATCTCTAGGGAGTCACGACCACCCATGATGCAATTTGATAAATATACCGAACGAGCGCAAGACGCACTGATGCGTGCCTACGAGATCTTGCATCGTTTTCAACATAGCCAGGCTGATACAGAACATCTCTTCCTGGCTCTGCTCGAACAGCCCGACGGCATGGTGCGTCAGATCCTCAGCCATCTCGAAGCCGATCTGGATGCCATGCATGATGCGCTGGTCGAGATCTTGGAAAAGGCGCCAAAGACAGGTGGCCCCAACCTCGATGTCGCCGCCCAAGGGCAGATCTACATTACCCCCCGCCTGCATCGTCTCAACCAGATCGCGATCGAGACTTCGGAGAAGCTGGGCGACCAATACATTTCTACAGAGCACTTGCTGCTCGCGATCTTAAGCGAACGCAACACACCCAGCTCTAACCTGCTGAAAAAATACAAGATCACTCAGGATTCAGTCAAACGCACGATCGAAGAATTTCGCCAGGGCAAGAGCGTGGACGATCCTCGTTCAGAATCGCGTTTCCGCGTGCTGGAAAAATACGCCCGTGACCTGACGGCGTTGGCGGTCGAAGACAAATTAGATCCTGTGATCGGTCGGGAAGCGGAGATCCTGCGGGTGATCCAAGTGCTCAGCAGGCGTACCAAGAACAACCCCGTCTTGATCGGCGATGCCGGTGTAGGTAAGACTGCCGTCGTCGAAGGACTTGCCCAACGGATTATCCAGGAAGATGTGCCAGATCTTTTGCACGGCAAAATGATCATGGCACTCGATCTAGGGGCGATGATCGCCGGCACCAGGTTCCGTGGCGAATTCGAAGAACGCTTGAAAGCCGTCATGGACGAGGTACGCGAATCAGAGGGGGAGATCATTCTCTTTGTGGACGAATTACACACGGTGGTCGGTGCTGGCGCTGCCACCGGTGCCATGGATGCGAGCAACATGATGAAACCTGCCCTGGCACGGGGTGAATTGCGTGTCGTCGGCGCCACAACGCCTGACGAATTCCGCCAACATATCGAGCGGGATGCCGCCTTGGAACGTCGATTTGCTCCTATCTGGGTTGATGAGCCAACCACAGAAGAAACGGTCGACATCTTACATGGATTAAAAGATCGCTACGAAGAACATCATCAAGTCAAGTATACGGATGAGGCCCTACGCTCGTCGGTCAAGTTGTCTCATCGCTATGTGACCGGGCGTAAGTTGCCAGATAAAGCCATTGATCTAATCGATGAAGCCGGCGCCAAAATGCGCGTGGCGATGCAATCTCGGCCTACAGAACTGAAAAAACTGAAACGAGATCTGCTTGACATGAAACGGCAGGAAGAGTCGGCCTGGGATACTCGTGATTATGAAAATGCAGCCCAGATCAAGACCGAGGCCATTCGTATCGAGAAGGAATACAAGATCAGGCATACGCTCTGGCAAGAGCAGGCCGGGTTGGATGGCATTGTTGCAGACCGCCATGTAGCAGAAGTGGTTCATGCCTGGACTGGCATCCCCGTCAGCCAGATGCTCGAGTCCGAGACCGATAAGCTATTACGCATGGAAGACTTCCTACAGGAGCGCATTGTCAGCCAGCACGAGGGTATCGAGGCTGTATCTGATGCCATCCGCCGTTCCCGCGCCGGCCTGAAAGATCCCCGCCGTCCCATCGGCTCGTTCATCTTTCTGGGCCCGACCGGTGTTGGTAAAACCGAGCTAGCCCGAGCCCTGGCCGAGTTCCTTTTCGACGATGAGGACGCGCTCTTGCGGGTAGATATGAGTGAATACCGCGAGGCGCATACGGCCAGCCGGCTGATGGGATCCCCACCGGGCTATGTCGGCTACGATGAGGGAGGGCAACTGACCGAAGCAGTTAGGCGCCGCCCCTACCAGGTCATCCTCTTTGATGAACTGGAAAAAGCGCATCCTGAAGTGTGGAATACGTTGTTGCAGATATTGGAAGATGGGCGTCTGACCGATGGCCATGGCCGCACAGTGGATTTCAGCAACACCGTACTGATCATGACCACCAATGTTGGATCCCGACGTGTCACCGAGACCAAGCAGATTGGGTTCCGTAGTGACTACAGCGTGGATGAGGAGCGCCTGCTCGCAGACATCCAGAAAGACCTGAAACGCACTTTCCGCCCAGAGTTTCTCAATCGTGTGGATGAGATCATCCCCTTCCATGTGCTCACTCAAGAGGAAGTCTTGCAGATTGTGGACCTACAATTGGCCGAGATAGCGACGCGGCTGGAGGAACACACGCTGGAGTTGGAGTTAACCGATCTCGCACGGCGGGTGCTGGCTGCCAAGGGGTACGATCCCGAATATGGCGCCAGACCTCTACGCCGCACCCTGCAACGCACGATCGAAAGTCCGCTCAGCAAACGCCTGCTCAATGGTGATTTTGCTACCGGAGATCTCATAGTCGTCGATGCCGAGATCGAGGGCAATGTCGGGGACAACAAAGCGCTCAAGAAGGCCGAGATCGTGTTCCGCATAGGTGAACGTGCACCGATCCCGGTCGATTTCCCCATGAATATGGAACAGCGTTCTGAGTAAGGATTTCCCAAAAAATAAACTATCCAAAAATTCTTGGTAACTCCGTGAGCAACTCCAGAAAATGCCACTTGATTGGGATACTTATTTTTCTGGAGTTGCCGAATACCCCGTCCGAGATAAATCTAACGCCCGACTACGAGATTTGAGGTCGGGCGTTTTTTTGCGAATCAACTAACGCAACGCACCCAGGGCAAAGTTGTTTCAACTGCTCGTGCCAGCTTGCGGTCGGCTGTCCAGAAGTCGGCTTGATGTTGCTCTGCTAAAGCAAGATAGTGGGCATCATAGGTTGCTTTTAGTCTATGTTGAACTGCTATTTCTACAGCGCGCCTGTGTAAGGCCTTGTCACTGTACAATTCGATGGGTAAGGCTAACGCCGCCGTTAATATACTGTGGACGGTTTCTGCACTTAATTGGCCGAGGCGATACGGAAGGAATATCGGGCATGGTTCAGTAGAAGAAGAAAGCACGTTAACAATTGAATGAGGAAGAAAAGCAGCACCTCGTGTAAGATTTGTACATTTATTACAAAACCAAACACACACAAGGAGACTGCTTTTCCATGATAGTATACCCGATAGTTGAGCCAACGACGGCATTATGGCCAGAGGCGCTAGAAGTCGTTTTTCAATCGCTG
>PIVW01001287.1 GCA_003353825.1 Chloroflexota bacterium | reverse complement strand
ACGGAAGAGCGAGCCGAACAGGTCGATTTCTCTGCTCCTTACATGCGCTCAGAACAATTCATGCTGGTACGGGCGGATGAAGACAGATTCGAGACGCCCGAGGCATTCGCTGCCGACGATGATCTCTTGATCGGCTCACAGGCGGGCACCACCAACTTCTATGTGGCCGTTTACGATGTGCTGGACGGCGACGAGGGCAATCCCCGTATCAAACTGCTGGAAACATTCGGCGCTGCCGTGCAGGCGTTGCTCACCGGCGATGTCGATATGGTGCTCATGGATGCGGCCTCCAGCCGGGGCTATGTCGGCGCCAATCCTGACGCCCTCAAGATCCTCGGTGGCCCTCTGGCCTCCGAGGATTTCGGATTTATCTTCACCCCTGAGAGCGAACTGGTCGAACCTTTCAATGCTGCCATCGCTGAAATGCAGACCGATGGCTATCTCGACCATCTCAACAGCAAATGGTTCTTCCTGACCAATCCCGGCGGCGATGATATCTACGACCAGCTTCCCGACTTGGGTGGACAGACTGTGATTGCTGTTACAGGCAACGACTACGTGCCTCTCAATTTTGTAGCTCCCGCTTCGGGCGAATCAGCCGGTTGGGAATATGATGCCGTCAACGAAATCTGCATCCGCCTGAACTGCACCGTCGACTGGCAGGTGACCTCATGGGACACCATGATCGAAGCAGTGCGCCAGGGCCAGTTCGATGTAGGGATGGACGGGATCACGATCACGGAAGAGCGAGCCGAACAGGTCGATTTCTCTGCTCCTTACATGCGCTCAGAACAATTCATGCTGGTACGGGCGGATGAAGA
>PIVW01000583.1 GCA_003353825.1 Chloroflexota bacterium | reverse complement strand
GCATAATTTTGTGCGCTCCCATTTTACAACCAAACAAGTGCCTGCGGTGGCACTGGGCATTCTTGAAAAGGGATTTTCTTTGGCGGAATTGTTCAAAATCCAAAAAATCTCACTGGCGCCGACTTGAATCTAATCAATCCCATTCAACGACCCCAGTGCCAAGCACTAGTCTAGCTGAGACCCCCAGCAAAACGGAGATATAAGTCATGAGTGGAAAACACTACGAAGAAATCCCGATTACGACATTAGCCAGTGGTTATGGCGTCGCCCAACCAGTACACCGTATCACGGGCGCACAACCTGGCCCTACCCTCGGTCTGACAGCCATGATCCACGGAGAAGAGATCGTTCCCCATGCCGTGCTGAAGCAGGTCTACGATGAGATAGATCCGGCCCGATTAAAAGGCACGGTGTTGATGATCCCCGTTGTCAGCCCATTTTCTTATGAAGCACAATCCCGGCACACCCCTCTCGACGGTCTCAACTTGAATCGGGTCTTTCCTGGATCAGCGGATGGCATGTTTACGGAACAGCTCGCGCACGCACTTGTTACCCAATTCGTACCCCAGATCGACTATCTCGTTGACTTCCATGGTGGTGGTCTGTTTCCGACTGTAGACTATGTTTATCTCTCTAAAGTGGAAACCGATTTCTCCTTTGCTTTTGGTAGTCATCTACTTTACGATGGTCCGGGCTACGTTGGTACACTTAGTGGAGAAACCGAAGCGCGCGACATTGCCTCTATTGTCGTAGAGATCGGGGGCGGTCTGACACTTGACAGTGAGTACCTGAGGCGGGGTGTGGAGGGCACATTCAATGTTATGAGACATCTAGGCATGGTAGCAGGGGAACAGATACGTTATGAGGACCAGGTGGTTGTCAAGGAAATGACCGTGATCCGTCCCAAGTTCGGCGGCGCTTTATATCCTGAGATTGAATTGGAGAAGTTGGGTACAATTGTGCCGGGCGGGACCGTGCTGGGGCGTGTGATCAATGCTTTCACATTTGAGGAGATGGAGGTCCTGAAAGCGCCCTTCGAGCGAAACTACATGATTTTGATTCGTGGTCCGATTACACGTGTGAATCCCGGTGATTTCGCATATATGTGCGCAAATGCGGATATCGCATAAAGACATGCCTTGACCGTTACCCTATCCATCGTTCCTGGTTTGACGTTTGCACTGAACACACATAACATGCAGCGGCTCGTTGCAGGTTATGTGTGTGAGCGCGTTATCATTGCCGGCAACACTGACACCAGGAAAACTATTGAATGCATGAAACGGTTGTAACACTTGGCACCCGCCGCCGTCTGATCTGGACCCTTTTTGTCGGCCAAAGCCTGATCGGCGCCGGCATGTTCGCTGCCGTGACATTGATGTCCATCGCTGCTGTCGAGCTGAGTGGAAGCGCCGGCTCGGCAGGGCTGCCCTCCACTTCCTTGCTGATCGGACGCGCCATATCCGCCTATCCCGTCGGCTGGTTGATGAGTCGCTATGGGCGTCGCCCGGGCCTCGTTTTGGGTTATGCATTGGCTGTTCTCGGATTTGTGTTAGGGGCCTCAGCATTAATCCTGCAATCCTTCATAGGCTTTTGCGCGGCTGCCGCACTGATTGGGATGGGCCGAGCTGTCAGTGATCAGAGTCGTTACGCGGCAGCCGATGTAGAAGTGCCGGAGCGCAAGGCCAAAGCCATCAGTACGGTTGTGTTCGCCGGCGTTGTCGGCGCCATTATTGGACCTCTACTTGTCGCTCCCTCCGGAGAATTTGTTGAGCGTAGGGGATTTGATGCCTTTATCGGACCTTACGTTGTGGGTGCGGTACTGTCGCTACTGGCCCTCCTTCTCACAGAATTTTTGCTTCGTCCCGACCCGATGTCAATCGCTCGATCTATCGGATCTGATACCACAGAACAGAAACAGAAAGACATTGGCAGGTCGGTTAGGGATATCCTAAAGCTGCGATACGTGCAGGTAGCGGTCGCAGCATTGGTCATCGGCCAACTGGTTATGACCTTGATCATGGTGATCACCCCCCTGCACATGGATGATCACGCCCACTCTTTTCAGTCGATATCGATGGTCATTATGGCGCACACGATCGGCATGTTTGCGCCCTCAGCCGTCACAGGGCGGCTCGTCAACCGTTTTGGCGCCTACCTGATCATCCTTGTCGGCGCCTTAATATTGGCGATTTCTGCTATACTTGCTCCACTATCGAATGAAATGCTGCCGCTAGCATTTGCTTTGTTCTTGCTTGGGCTAGGATGGAATTTCTGTTTTATCGCCGGATCATCTCTTTTGACTGTTGGGTTAGTGACAGGTGAGGAAGGCCGCATCCAGGGCGCGAGCGAAGTATTGGTAGCATTGGCATCGGGGGCGGGTAGCCTGAGCACCGGCGCCATCTTTGCCAGCAGCGGCATGACCGGTGTCAGCGTGGTAGGTCTGGCCCTGACGCTCGCTTTCGGCGTTTTGGCTGTGTTGGCAAACCAACGGCGGGGGTTAGAGCAAAGCTATGGGGAGCACCAAGGGTAAAATGCAGAACTATTAAGTAGATAAGTGACAAGTAGATAAGGTGAGTTAGCATCTGGTGTATCGATGGCCTTATCTACTTATTTAACCAATAGTGCTAGTTTAAATTTAACATCGAGCTCTCCTAGACTGGAGGTATTAACCCCTGACCCAGCAAGGAGAACCCGATGTCTACAGAGGATTTTATCATAGAACTGTTTTGTCGTGTTGATGACGAGCTGCTTGACGTGAAGAAGCATCCGCAAGCCAAGCTATATCCAAGTGAAGTGGTAGTGATTGCGCTACTTTTTTCGCTTAAAGGAGTATGAACCGAGCTTTTTATCGTTGGATGAGTAAGAATTGGCGTCATTTATTTCCTGAGTTGCCAGATCGAACTCGTCTATTTCATCTGTTTAACTCGCATATCCAGTTGGTAGACCGATTTATGGCAAGTCCGGGTCTAATCGGAGTTGTAGATAGTTACGGTATTGAGTTAATTCATCCTCGTAGAGAAGGTCATAGTCCTAAGTAAATTGGTAAGAAAGGCTTATCGAATAAACGTTGGATTGTTGGCGGAAAGTTAGGATTACTTCTCAATAATCTTGGTTTGATTGTTGATTGGGATGTTAACACTGCTAATGTATACGATGGAGGTTCTTTTCAGCATTTGGTTGATGATGTAGCTGAAGAGATGCTTGTATTCTCAGACACCCATTTTGCGAAGACGGAATGGGATCCGTCAAATCTTAAGATTTGCCCAAAAGGGACATGGAATGAGCGCATGCTGGTTGAGACTGTGTTGTCGATGATGACTACAGTTTGCCACTTTAAGAAGGTAGGTCACCGAGTATGGGAATACTTTAGAAGTAGAGTTGG
>PIVW01000102.1 GCA_003353825.1 Chloroflexota bacterium | reverse complement strand
AAGGGAAGGTCTGCCAAGGTGGCCGGGAGCAGTGGATGCGGTTCGGTTTCGGGGTCATAAGTTGTGAGGTCTTTGTTGTAGACATTGCAACCCGAATCCAAATACATGGCCATCTCGTAGCCGAACATGCGGTAATACCAGGGAATGCCGGTAATCGCCAACATCAGTTCGCCCCGTTGTACACTTAGGCGGTGGATGACTTCGAATTGGCGGCGCACCAGACCTCGACGACGATATTCGGGATCTGTGCCCACCATCTCGGGTCTGCCTAGCTTGAAGGGCACACCACCGTAGGACCAGGTCTGCGAGATCAGGTTCATGCTTGAGATAATTCGACCTGTAGTCGTCTCCTCGACCACGGTAAAATCATTTGGCCCGATCAGGGGGTGTTTGCCCTCCATAAAGTCGCGAGAAAGCGCGCCGAGGTGGTCGATATCTTGATTTTCGTCATGCATACGATGATTGAACTCGGCCACAGCATGCGTGTCTGCCGCTGTCGCCCAGCGTAACTGCAGGTTGTCTCCCAAGTCGATGGGAGGGTTGAGATCGTTGTGTACGTTCATGGTATTTCCTAGTATTCCTGGCTTCCGTAAACCGGAAACCGGTAGACTTGTAGACCGGGGTCTGTCGTCAAAGCAAATCTGTTTGAACAACATGTCAGGCTTTCGGGTCCGCGCTGCACATACGTGTCTGGCACGGTAATCATGCTTACAGTACCTGTCGAGTAGATGCACTCTGTGCTTGAAGTCGCCGCAAAATCACAGCGAATAGGATGGAAACCGGCAACAAAAGCAGCGCCGTGCTGGCATAGCCGATAGAGAGTGTAGTCAGAGTAGCAATGGCGCCTATCAGTGGCCCACCGATCATCTGACCGATGGCATTCATCTGGCCCCACATAGAGAGGACTGTGGCCCTGACTTGTGGCTCGATCTGCTTGGTCACCCAAGGCTCGTAGAGGGCGTCGCCGCCGTGCCGGAACTGCATCAAGGCGACATAGGTGATAATCCCCAATGTAAAGCTGGATGCAAAAGCAAACGCTAAGATGGCAAGGATTGAGAGTGTAGAGAGAAGTTGGATTACACGCACCGTTTTGAAGGCATCATCTTCGGGTACTTTGCGTCGTAGCCATTCGGCGGTAAAAATGCCCAGTAGTGAATTGATGATCTGGATCACACCCAGCCACACTACCGGCTGTAGATCGATAAACGTGGGCCAGACGAAATCCTCCAGAAGGTGCGGCACACTCAAACGGTCAAGCCCCTCGCTGGCCAGGCCGAAGCTGAGTTCGATGGCGAAGATAATCTGTAACAGGCTGCTGGCTCGCACGAACCCGGCGCCGCCACGAAAGGTGTCGGCCAGTTTGCCCCAGGTGTCGCGTTCGGCGGCGCCCGTGGCTTGGAAATTTGTCTCGGGCATAATGAAGATCAACGCCAGACCTAACAGGGCAATGCCCAGGCCGGCTATCACAAAGGTCAGGCCCAAGCTCAAGGAGCCGATTGCCATGCCCAGCAATACTCCGGCGATAGACGCAGCACGGCCGATCTGCCCGCCACGGATCATGACATGGGTCAGGCGGTGTTCGCCGATCTCTCCGGCGATCCAGGCTGATTCGGCGCCACTGAGAAAGGTGGCGCCTACGCCCCAGATCACCTGAGCCAGCAAGACCGCGCCAAAGAAAGGGAACAAGCCTTCGACCACAAAGCCAACGCCGATCAGCATAAAGCCAATTATCAGCGAGAGCTTACGGCTGTAGGCATCGGCGACGACGCCGGTGGGGATCTCTGCCAGGAAGTAAGCGGCCTCCAGCACCGTGCCTACCAGCACCAGTTGCAGGGGGTTGAGTCCTACCACCTGCACGCGATAGATGGCACTGACAATGACCATACTGCTAAACAGCAGACCATAAACCGCCTGGATCAGATAGTAGGTTCGTAAAGCGGATAGTTTGCGCATAATTATGGATCAAGTAGACCTGTAGACCTGTAGACCTGTAGACCGGTAGACCAGGTTTTGCCGTCGATGCGTGCATAGAGGCGCACATCGCCCGGTTTCCCGGTATTCAGGTTTACCGCTCCACCGCCCTACCGCTCTACCCATTGCGATGCAACTTGCCGGTGCGTTTGGCGTAGCGTTCGGCGGCGCCGAAGATTTTCAATCCGGCCGGTATGGCGATTACACCCATAATCAACACCGGCCAGATGTAAGGCCAGAGTTGTAGGGTGGGCGTGCCCAATAACAGCGCCTCGCGTACGCCGACGAGCACATAGGTGGCCGGGCTTAGCACAGAGAGCTTCTGCAAGACCTCCGGCAACACCTCGATGGGATAGTACACGCCTGAGATCAGGAGCATGACGGCGATAATCACATGCGTCATCTGTGAGCCGCGCTCGGGGAAGAGCAGGGGCAGTGTCGAAGCGGTGACGCTGATACCGATGAAGCTGAGGCTGCCCGCTAACAGCACAAGGATGCCGCCGAGCAGGTTCGCCTTGCTGAGATCGATATCAAACAGCAGCACAGCCACGATGAGGATGACACCGGTAAAGAAGAAGCTGTAGATCACGGCGAATACGGTCTGGCCGGCCATATGCGTGAAGCGATGGATGGGAGCCATAAGTGTGTACTCGATGGTACCTTCCCAGCGCTCGATGCTGATGACATCGGTAATCCAGTAAAAGATCACCGAGAGAAAGTGCCAGACCAGGGTGCCGATGATCAGGTAGAGCGCCAGGTAGCTGCCATCGATGTTGGCGCTGCCGCCACTGAGCTGTTCCATGCCCAGGCCGATGAAGCTAACCGAGAGGGCGTTGGCAATGGAGTAGGTCAGCCACACGATCTCCCAGGACCAGTATCGCTTGACCAGATTGGCATTGCGTTCCATAAAGGCGTAAGACGCCCGCAGTTGGTGAGTGGTTGTAGACATGATGGTGTTACCGAGGGGGGGTGGTTGGAGTGGATTGAGTCTGACGGCGTGGTACGTGTTGCGTGTAGGCAAGTATGTCTGTACAAAAACGAGTTACGCACCATGAGACAAACCCTAGTTACCATTTTGCTCCGATTTGAGGGTGCGACCGGTGAGTTCCAGAAAGACATCTTCGAGGGTCGGTTGGTAGCCGTTGTTGCCGGGGACCATCGCCCGTAGGTTGGTAGGTGTGTCCAGGGCGACGACCTTGCCTTTGTCCATGATGGCGATACGATCACAGAGGGTTTCGGCCTCGGTCATGTCGTGGGTGGTGAGGAGCATGGTGGTGTTATGGCGCTGCTGGAGTTCACGTACCACGGTCTGCACTTCGCGTTTCGAGCGGGGATCAAGACCGGTGGTTGGTTCGTCGAGCAGGAGGAGGCGTGGGTGGGAGAGTAGCGCCCGGGCGATGGCTACTTTTTGCTGCATACCTCGGGACATCTGCTCCATAGGGTTGCTAATCGACCTCTCTTCCAGGCTCAAACGGTGGAGGATTTCCTCGACCTGGGTGCGTGTCTCCCGGCCATCTAAACCGTACAACCTCGCTCCGTAGAGCAGATTCTCCATGGGCGAAAGCTTTTTGAAGAAACTGGCTTCGACCGAAACCCGGTTGATCAGACGCTGAACCTCCATCGGCTCTTTGACCACATCATGTCCGAAAACCTCGATCTGACCGGCGTCAGGCAGCAATAGTGTAGACATCAGGCGGATCAATGTGGACTTCCCGCTGCCGTTTGGGCCGAGCACTCCGAAGATTTCACCGGTCTGCACGTCAAAACTTACATGGTCGACGGCGACGATAATTCGGGCCTTGCCCTTCTCCTTTTTGGCAACTGCGTCGTTTCCGTTCTGATTTAGAGGGGCGTCGTTTCCATTAGGTCCTTTGCCATTGCTCTGCTCGGGCAGGTCACCATTGCTGGAAGTCCGGCGCCAGGGTAACCAGTCGAAGCGTTTACCTGAAGCGGGTTTACCGAATTTCTTATAGACGTCTTTGACGCTAACGGCGGTGGTCATGCGGGCCTCCCCTTTATGGTTCGTATTAACTTGTGTGTTCTCTTGGTAAATATGTGTCGTATTGATGATAATCATGAGATTGCGTCGGGGTGGGGAGTGTAAGCAAAGGTTGTTCTATAAGCCGACTGCAGACGACCTGCGAGTTTTCAACAAGTGGTCGCGTTCCCGAAGTAGAATACTGTAGTTGTAGTAGCATGTTCATTGGATATTCCTTGATTGTCTGAGAGTGAGTGGCCGATCAGGTGTTTTCCTGACCGTAGCTATGTGTTACCTTCGACGGCAGGGACTGGCAGTCCTCAGCGATTGCACAAAAGAAAAACGGCCATCGGATGCCCCGATGGCCGTTGCAGTGATCATTTACCACGCACTGTCGCTGCTTTTAGCAGCTTAAGTGAATGCCAATTACCAATAAAAAAGGCCCCGGGGCTGGAGTTGCGCCTGGGGCCTGAGTTGTGTCAAATGGATTTAGTTGACATAACCTAGCAGGTGTTGGACGCACTCCGCGTATGTTCGCTTCCGCCGCTGTCGACGGGGCGCTGCACACGTACAATGTTCAGTAACATTTTGTCGAACATAAACTGCGTCCTCCTTAGATTAGAATAAGATGAAAGGAGTCTAACACGGGTTGTGATTGAGAGCAAATCACCCAATGCGATATTAATATCGCCTTACGAGTGGCGAACATCGGGTGAGCGAGTGGTGGCAAATGAATACTGCATTTGCTGGAATCGCCAGGCCCCGCCGCTTTTTACAGCGACAGCAGTAAAGCGAAAGGGCCAGACGCAGCGCTCGGGTAATTGCAAGCTGGCGAGAATATCGTTGCCGAGACGGATGATGTCTAGCATTGCCTCTTTGGGCTTTGCCCCCTCATCTTCGAGCGTGTCGGCAACGTAGGCCAGGTAGCCCTCATAGCGGTCGGAGTAGGGGATCACATCGGTCACGGCGCCGGTCGTCGACAACCAGGCCACCTCACCCTGTGTGGCAATATTGGCGCTGGCCACATCAAAGCGAATGTCGCCCCAATATCGCCAATCGCTCTCGATGAGCGCTTGTGTTGCCGCGCGTCCTTTGCACCATTCATCGTCGCCCGGTGTCACAGCATTGGTGCCGATGACTTCCAAGGTATCGTCGGGGCCAAAGAGATCCATAAACCAGGGGAGGTTTTCTGGATTTCGGGCAATGTAGCCCTCTTGGAACTTCTGCAATAAGGTTCGTACTTCATCTATAGCCATGTGGGAGTGCCTCCGAGGTTAGAGATTGTGTTCTGGGACTATCATCAACATGTCTTGTTTTTTTTTGGCCCGTACTTTGGTTTGTAGTAAGCGCTTTAGCGCTTTTGTGTACCTGTCACGGCGATGAATCGCCTACTACGAACTGCACAGCTACTTGCGCCACCATGAACTAGTGAGTTAGATCAGAAGGGATGAGTGAAAACATAAACGCATCCTGCGGATTTCCATTGTGAACGATACGATTCCTGAGCAGGCCTTCTCGTTTCGCCCCTGCATTTTCAGCGACCCGAACACTGGCGTCATTGCCCTCCACAACCAAGATCTCCAGGCGATTCAATCCCAGGTTCTCGAAGCAAAATCGCGCCAACAGCTTTACAGATCGAGTCGCTATCCCTCGCCCGGTGGCGCTGCTTCTCACCCAATAATGCAGATTTGCAAACCGATGTCGGGCATGAATTTGTGTTAAACCACATCCACCCAAAACCATGGTGTCGTCGCTGTTTGTAACGAGAAAGTTGTAAGCCTCACCTGCTTCCCATTGGGAAGGTTGAGCGGCAATATGGGCTTCGACTTCATCGACACTGATTACCCGGGCTAAATCTGGTAGCCAGGGTGCGGCATCTTGGCGAGACTCGTCGATGGCCTCGAAGAGCGGACGAGCATCCTCCGGCTGGAAAGGGCGAATGGCGATTGCATCATCCCTGAGCAATCGGGTTGGAACTGGCATAATGGGTTTGGCTCCAGCCTAACCGTGGTCAGGCTGTCTGTATCGCTTCGTACACGGCGCCGGCGATCTTGATGTCCTGTACGGCGACACCTGTGAGATCGGCGATGGTTATCTGCTTGTCGGCGATGCGCCCAGGTGAATGGCCGGCAATGGCGCCTGCCAATTCCAGCAGTTGCTCTTGTTCGATTAAACCGGCTTTGAGCGCCTGATGGATCTCGCAGCGCCCCAGGCATTGAGGAATGCTGTCCGCTACAACGACATCTGCACGCGCCAGGATTTGAGAATCCAACTCCTGTTTGTGCGGAGTGTCACTGCCCACAGCCGTTATGTGTGTTCCGCTTTTGAGGTTTTCGAATTTAAGCAGCGGTGTGTTTGAAGGGGTCGTGGTGACAACGAGATTGCATGTTGCCAGGATGTCAGCAAGGTTCTCAGTTGTTTCGACGCTAAAACCCCTCTCGGCCATGGCGATCTGATATCGGTTGAGTTGCCGTTGGCCCCGCCCCCACACAAGCACATCACGGCAATCGCTAACTGTTTGCAGATGAAGCAATTGCAGTCGCGCCTGGATGCCCGTGCCCACGATGCCGATCCGCTCGACCTGTCTGGGCGCCAGGTATTTGGCGGCGATAGCCCCTGCAACAGCCGTACGCACGTCGGTGAGATGCCCTTCATCCAGTAAGATCGCTACCGGCTCTCCGCTTTGCTGGTCGAATATCAGCATAAGGCCGTTGCTGGATGGCAGCCCGAGTTGGGGGTTTTCATAGAATCCAGAGGCGATCTTGATGACGTAATAGCTGTCATCCTTCAGATAACCATATTTGATGTGGGCTTCACCTTTCTCCAGCAGCAGTTCGCCGACAGGCGGCGCCACAGCCCGGCCCTCTGAATAGGCGACAAATACCCGCTCGATGGCCGGGATCAGATCGATTTTGGGGAGAACTGCCAAGATTTGATCGAGTGAAATGAGCTGGGTCATTACAACAAACCTTTTAATGTGTTTAGATCGATGTTGGCGCCACATAATAGGATGACCAAGCGTTTGCCGACGAACCTTTCTTTCAGCCGCAGATAACCTGCAATCGATACCGCTGCCGAGCCTTCGATCAGCATGTGATGTACCTGCATAAATTGTTTCAGCTTATCGGCGATGGCTCGTTCACTCACCTCGACGTAATCGTCGACCAGGTCTCGGCAAAGGGGGAAGGTGATCGATCCAGGTTCAATCCCTCCGGCCGTGCCATCAGATAACGTCGGTAATGAGGGTAGGTCCAACAATTCCCCGGCGCGTACGGATTCGGCCATGACCTTCGAGTTCTCAGGCGAACACCCGATGATGTTGGTATCCGGGTTGATCGATTTGAGGTAGGCGGCAATGCCACCGATCAGCCCCCCGCCACCAACTGATACAAAAACAGCGTCGATGTCTGCCAACTGCTGTTCAAGCTCGACCCCAATTGTGCCCTGTCCGGCGATGACATAGGGGTCGTTGTAGGGTGGTACATAAGTCATGTCATGGCGTACGGCGTGCTCTCGGGCGTGGACTTCAGTTTCCAGTGGGTCGACGCCAAAGGCGCGCACATCTGCCCCCAACCGTTTAATCGACTGCACTTTGGTTTCCACCGCTGTTTCAGGTACGAAAACCAAGCCCCGTTCTCCCAGTTGCGACAGTGCGTAGGCGAAGGCGGCGCCATGATTGCCGGTCGAAGCCGTCACAATACCACGATTTCGTTCTGCATCATCTAGTGCCAACACCTTGCTCAAGGCCCCCCGCGCTTTAAACGAGCCGGTATGCTGCAAGTTCTCGCATTTGAAATAGACTTCACTCGCTCCAAGTTGACTATAAAAAGGGGAGTGCTCAAGCGGTGTTTGGCGGATAAAAGGTTGGATCCGAGCCGAGGCTTGAGTGATCAAGGCTGGGTAGTCGAAACTATCAGATGTATAGAACACAAGTAAGTATGGAGTTACGAAAGTTCTACAATGAGATCGTGGATCCTATCCAGAGCCGGCACAAGGGTGTCACGGGGTAGACCAAAGCTAATACGCAAGAAATGGTCCATGCCAAAATGATCACCCGGTATGATGAGTACATTTTTTTCGTCACGCAGCCTGGCGGCGAACTCACTGGAGTTGATGTCCAGGTGGTAACGAATAAAGGCAATGGCGGCAGCTCCGGGCGGTGTCAGATCAAAGGTGTCTGGGTGGCTGTCCATCCACGCTTCGAGGATCGCGTATCCCTGGCGGATATAGTTGCGAGTGCGGGCCAGGATACGTGGGCGCACCTCTGCCGCTAAAGCGATAGCTGCCAGCTTATTGGCCAGCATCGTGGCGCTGATCGTCGTGTATTCGTGTCTAGCCCAGATATCATCGACGACAGCAGCAGGGGCGACTGCCCAACCGATACGCAAACCGGGCATGCCATAGGCTTTGCTCATGCTGCCATTGGCAACAACCTTGTCATAGCGTCCAAAAAAGGAGGGTGTCTGCTCATCTGTGAGACGTTCGGCGCCACTGTACACTTCGTCGGCCAAAATCCAGGCGCCCACACCATCAGCGATCTCGACAATCGCATCCATTTCAGTTTCCGTCATGATACGGCCTGTAGGATTGTTAGGGTTGCAGACAGCAATCAGCCTTGTCTGATCTGTGACTTGCTCTCTCA
The DNA here is from genome assembly GCA_003353825.1 of Chloroflexota bacterium. The sequence goes on along the minus strand of PIVW01000102.1, from coordinate 5,721 downwards.
ACTCGTCCAGGTCAGGCGCCCAGCCCTCTGCTTCACTCAGGCGGAATGTCTTGACATGCAGACCATGATTTTTGGCGATGCCCCAGATCTGCATGTAGTTGGGCAGCATAACGACGATTTCGTCGCCCCGATTCAAGAGCGTGCGGGTGCTGATGTAATTGGCTTCGGCTGCTCCGACGGTGACCAGCACGTTTTTTGGCATTGCGTCCTGGTACAGGTTGGCGATATTTAGTCTTAGTTCGGGGATGCCGTTGACATGGGGGTAATTCAGGTCTGAGCCGAGAAAGTACTCGATGTAGTCGGGATGATCGTCGAGCAGCTCGCGCAACAGGATAGGGTGTACCCCACTCTCAGACAGGTTGTATTCTACACCCTGCTCGAACAGGGACATCATCCGTTCCATTTCGAAGGGTTGGAATGCGGACATGGTGTGGGTCTCGGTTGTGGAAGGCGTCTCTTTTTGCTGGATCTTTGAGGTCTTGTGGGGATTGGACGCGGTTCGTATTGCGTGTTGCGTGTTGAGTAGCGCTCTGGTGTAGGTTGTTTTCGCCAAGATCGGAAACAGAATTTCTCGGCTATGCGGGAAACGTGCTCCAAGCATGTTGGGGGCGGTGAGGGCTGTGCGATGATATCAGATCACAAACTTTCCGTCTTTGTAGAATAGCTCATCGTCAATGAGAATCTCACCTTGTGCCATGTCCACAAGCATGTCCCAGTGGATGTCTGATTTGTTGACGCCACCCGTTTCTGGATAGGCGTTGCCCAGGGCAAAGTGGATCGTTCCTCCGATCTTTTCGTCGAAGAGCATGTGCTTGGTGAATTGCTGGATGCCGTAGTTCGTGCCGATCCCCCATTCGCCGAGGCGTCTTGCCCCTGTATCGGTGTCGAGCATTTCTAAAAGATAGGCTTCACCTTTCGACGCCTGTGCTTTGATGACTTTGCCTTGCTCAAACCATAATTCGACATCCTCCACCTCATGGCCGGCCTGGATGGCGGGATAGCTGTATCGTACCCAGCCATTCACAGAATCTTCGACCGGCGTTGTAAATATCTCACCATTGGGGAAGTTGGTCGTTCCCACAGATTCTTCGAAGCTGCGCCCGGCAATCGAGAAGGTCAGATCAACATGCTCGCCCGTGACGACCACCTCCTTTTTACCACTCAACCATCGAATCAGCCGCCGTTGTCGTTTTGCTTCCTCCTGCCAGGCTGCGACCGGATCGGGCTCGTTCAATAGACAAGCCCCGTAAACAAAGTCTTGGTATTCTGATAAGCTCATACCCGCTTCTTGGGCAAAGGCATTGTTGGGGAAGATCGTGTACGACCACTTTAGTTCGAGTTTAGAGGCGCGATCAAACCAGGTCGCATACAGTTCAGAGTATGCGTTTGCCAACTGGCGTTGTCTCGCCGGATCGACACCCGCGAGTGTGCGCGTATTATACGGCGCTTCGATGTAAAGAAATGCATCGATGTTTTCATAGACGTGGCGCATAAGGGGCTGAACGTATTCGATCTGATCCTTGGCGCCATACTTGAACAAGATCTCTTGCTCTGTTGGCATTTCAATATTGATCGTGGGGAGCGCGCCGGCCCGTAATGCTTCTTTATAGACGGCTTCGTTGAGTTCGTGAGCCAGCGAACTGGTCAGGATGAACAAGGTTTCGCCGGGTTGGATACTGAGGGAGTAGTTGATTAAAACTTGCGCGTGTTTGCTGATTATTGAATTTGGCATGGGTGGGTTCTCAGGATGAGTCATCCCCCGCGGAACTGATTCGCCATATCTCGGGTCATGTTCATGTAGCCATCACCATAATACTGGCTTGGCTCGATATAAGAACCTTCGACCCATTCATTAAAGCTGTGAATCCAGAGGATGTCGGGATTGCTTTTGACGGCGGCGTTGTAAGTGGCTCGATAGAAATTACCCCCTTCTCGATCACGTACGAAAGGTTGGGAGGGCACGCGAATGTCGGGCCTACAACCGGCGTTGCGATCATCCCAGCCAGGAATCAGGGTCCCCACCCACAGTTTTGGCTCGCCCGTCCGTTGCTCCCACGAGCGCACGCTATTGGCCCAGCGGGAGGCCTTGACATAGTCATTGGGATAGGCCGCATGGCTGACTTTGTACACCCACAGGCCATCGAAGACGGAGAGATAAGAGGCGTCTAATCCTTCGGCAATCCACCAGAACTGCTTGCCCGGATCCACCTGTGCGCGTACAGAGGCCCAGGCCTGTTTTGCGCTCTGACCCTCCGCACGGGGGATGCGAGGTACGTCAGTGAAGAAGAGCACGGGCCTGCCATTGATCTTGAGAAAATTGGGGTGGCTGCCATATTGATTCTGTAAGTGGCGGATCGCTTCAATCGTGTTACCTTGATTGGCGCCGGGCCAAATATGGCGCAGGAAGATGACAGTGGATTGGAAATCCGTACCCTGCGATTTATTTAGCAACGTGGCGAAATTACGATCAGTACGATCTCCTGGGCTGGCCCATTGTAAGGTGAAACCATTGATACCGGCAGCGATGGCCATGCCTACATGCCGCCCGATCGCTTCTGGATCATCGGAGTGGTAACGCTGTAAAGGTTTATCGCCGGCACTGATGTTACAGGCATCCCAACTGCCGTTATCGAACCAGGCAAAGTAGTTGGCCAGCACTTTACGCTGCACACGGGCCGAGCCGGAAGGCACTGCCGCTGCCAGGGCGATGGGCTTGGGTGTTGCTGTGGCCGGCCTCGGCGTCGGCGAGGGCGGTGGCGTGATCACCGGCAGCGTTTCGACCGAACCATTGTACGTGGCCAGTTCCAAGAACAGCCAACCCGGTTCGCCCTCGAAAACGACGACCAGCCAGTCCCCGGCTTCATTGCGTCCCGAGACTTCTAGGTTTTCCCCCTCCTCAAGCTGCCTCAAAATCTCGTAACCGGCGCCAGGCCCACTACGTAGATTGACTAACTCGGCGCTGACGACGGCGAGCGACAAAATCGCAGGGTCGGGCGTTTTGATCGGTAACGCCTCGATATCGGCATCATTCTCGAAGAGATCGACAAACAACCAACCTGAGGTACCCTCTGCCGACTGGATCAAGACCCAATCGCCTGCCTCAGTACGCCCCGTCATCTCCACTTCTTCCCCACCCGCCAATTGGGTGAGGATGGCATAATCTGTATTCGGTCCTGCCCGCAGGTTGACCAACACGCCACCGATTTTGTTAGCAATAGCGGGCTGGAGTGTGGGCGTGAGTGTGGCCGTGGGGCTGGGGGTCGAGGTTATGGTAGGTGTTGGTGTAAGTGTAGGCGCGGGTGTTAGCGTGAAGGTGGGGGCTACCGTACGGGTGGGTAACGCGGCCAGCACCGTGGCCATATCGGTTGGTGTTGGCGAAGGAACTGGTGGATCCAGATCCTGGCTGGGGACAAGCAACGTTTGAATGGCGATAATAGCAAGGAGGATCAGGCTAATCGCCGCCAGAAGACGGAGTTTCAACGACTACCTCTTGATTAAAAACAGAGAGTTCTGAGGGTTATGTAGAAATAGAATTGTAGCTACCGTTTACCTTCTACTGATATGGAAGCCGGTGTATGCTTAATCAGCGCAGCCACAAATACGTATTCTAGCATAGAGCCGGGGACGCCATGCAATATCTTGGTTCAACAGGATTTCGTGTGGCCCTGGAAAAGCACGTGTTGCGTGTTGCGTGATGACTGTGTTAATGTGAACGATGCCTTTCTAATATGAGCCACTCAAAATCTGAAAGACCAATATCTTTATCCATCCTCATAGCGAGAAGCGTCAAGTTTCTCTCGCAGTGTGTCCTCGTCCGATACCCTTTTGTCTATCTCGACCGCTGTATCTTGTTCAACCAGACCGTGCGCGGCTTCGGCTCGCCGTAGTTCCCCTGTTGTAGCTCGCCGTACCATACTCCACTTCCCGCAGTTCGAACAACGGTCATATTTACCAGCACCCAGATTCGGCGCCCACACATGGCGCGCGAAGGGATAGCCACATTTCGGGCATATCGCCCCACCCCAGGAACCGTAGCCTATCGCTGTTTGCTCGCCCGAACGTCGATCTCGTAGATAAGCCAGTATGGGAGCGGCCAGCGCGATCAATATCAAGGGAATGGCGATCTTCAGCGCCGTTGACCAACCCTGGCTGGCGGGTACGAATTCTCGTACGAGTACATTGGAGATCAAGGTTCTGCCGCCGCTCGTTGTCCCCACGGCGTAAAGCTCGTGAACCCCCAGATCGTAATGGTCTGTTTTGAACTGGTAACGCCAGGGGGCTTCTGTGACACTTCCCACCAGTTCGTCATCGATATGGAAAGTGACTTGAACCAGATCTTGAGGCCCATCCACACGGTAGCTGAATGTACCCTGGATTTGCCCGCCCATGCCGCCGTAGCCGAAATCGCGGCGCAGTGAAAGGCTGAGCTCGTCGTTCTGAGCGCTGGCACTGGCGGCGGGGATCAGCAGTAAGACCAGGGATAGAACCAAGATGGAGATAAAAGAAACTGGTGGGGACATATGGAGTCGGATAGTACGCATAGTGTCGTTATGCCCAGCGCGTGAGAATCGTTTCTCGTTCGAATACATTGATAGAGAGATAGGTGAGGATGATGTCGACGACCACCAACGCCAGCACGAAGCCCAGCACTAAACCGGGGCTGAGGATGTGAATGCCCGATAGCTGAGCGATGAATATCATGATCACGGGCAGGATGACCAGCGATGTGATCTGTTGGGCAGCGCGCGGGTCATTGCTGCGTGAAGAGATCATGATGGCAAAACTGACGGAGAGGATCGCCAGGAGCGGGCCGACGATAAAGACTGAAATCAAGGTGTAGATGTCGAAAAGCCGTGAAAATGCCAGATCGCTGCTGACCAGGAAACGGGCACCGAGCGCATAGATGGCGTAGGCTAACCAGGTCGCCAGCAAGGCAGGGATGACGGCGGAAAGGTTCTTGCCCAGCAGGAGTTCGCTGGTAGAGATGGGTGTCGCCAGCAGGGGTTCGAGGCTCCGTTGTGTTTTTTCACCGACGATGGAGTAGGGGGCGATGGTGGCCGGGATCATCAGAGGAATCATCATAAAGAGGATGGTAAATTGCCCGGCCAGGATGATCTGACTGCATTCGCCGCCACTCAAGCCCTCACAAAGGCCTGCCGTTTGCTGGGGAAATTCAGTGGCGACAGCCTCCAGCGAACTCTCATAACCGCCCATCGCCCAAAGCATGATCAGAGGAATGGCGGCGAAGATCAGGGGCAGGAAGAGTACGGTGAAGAGGACGAGCGAGTTTTTATACAATTCCGCCCATTCTTTGCGAATGATGGTGATGATGTTTGAGATGTTCATCTTTTTAGCGGTTCTCCTCCGCAAGTTTTCCATCACCTCGAACGAATTGCAAGTAGATATCCTCCAGTGAGTGGCGTAACTCGCCTACAAACTGAATGTCGGCGCCGGCGGCAACCAGCAGACGGATGAGGTCGGGATTATGCCTATCGGGATCATCCAAGCGCACCACTAATTTGTTATCGATCACTTCGGCGCTGTTTACATAGGTCTGAGCCTCGACTTGTTGCGCCAGATCGGGTTGAGCCACTCTGAGATGGAATACGATTTGGCGGCCAAACAGCCTTCGCCGTAGATTGGCGGGCGTGTCTAGCACCAGTAGTTTCGTCTTGAATAAGGCGATGCGGTCGCACAGGCGGTCGGCTTCATCCAGATTGT
>PIVW01001286.1 GCA_003353825.1 Chloroflexota bacterium | reverse complement strand
GTCACAGGAAGGAAATATCCAAAGTTGTATAGATACTCCAAGTGGATTTTTCCGAGCAATAGAGCCATATTGACCTCGGCGGCATGAATTCGGGCGAATCTCAAATCTTGATTTTTGCACAGATATCGATATTTTGCGGCTGTTGTGCAACCGAACTCAATAACACGACCGCACCGTCGCTCGACACTATCATCAAATCAATCTTTTAAGTCGTCAATAGTTGCCTGTCTCCCATTCAATCAACGCCGTCGTCTCATTTCGGTGCAATTGTAGCGGTGACGGAAGCCGATTTTGGTCAGTGTCATGTGCCGATCGGCGAATTTCGCGAGTTTAAGGAATGTGAGGCTCAGAATAAAGCTTCACGAGCCAAGCTACATATAAGGAGAGGAGATGCTGAGGCGTGGATGGTTGTTCCGTATCATCTTGGTGGTCTTCTGGGGTCGGAGGTCCGAGCTGCGCGTTCCTTTGAGAAAAGTGATGGGGTGGTACTTCCGGGTCATTTTGACGGTCATTGGTCCCCCCTCGCGGAGCCAATCATTTATGCCGTGAAACGTTGTGATTTGCATTTGGCTGGCTTGGCTGGTCTGTCCGTCAACTGGGCACTAGTACTGGGCACTGACAGAACCAAGATCCAAAGATACTATCATCAGTATCTACCGGTACTCTACGAGTAGTAGGCAGCTAGCTAGCTAGCAGTGCAGCTACGTGTCAGTAGCTAGCTAGTGCCAATCATGGGCGGCAATCAAAACGCGGCGGTCGCTGCTGTATGTATCAGCGGTGCAATCCTCTGCGCCCTCATTTCCAAGGTTGCCGCCAAGCAGG
>PIVW01001285.1 GCA_003353825.1 Chloroflexota bacterium | reverse complement strand
ACGTGATCCAGATACTCGTTTGTAACGGCGAGTGCTTCTTTCATAGAAGTGTTTCAGATTCATTCATATGAGTGCTTCGCACTTCATTTGTTGACGTAATGATTCCGATTCATTCATAGAAGTGGTGATTCAGACACTACAAGCCAGGGCCAGATCCACTCGTATTTATACACGTGGTGGTTTGTCAACTCACCATAACCTTTGCCTTGTACTGATTTTGTCAACCCCCCCCAAAGTGTCAGCGTGTAGAGCTTGGAATTCAGTTTGGGGCGTTAGTTCTCTAAATAGCGCAATGTGTGGTTGTAAAACAAAGTGATATTTTTATTTCATTTACGTAAAAGCGTGTCGATTGTTAGTCTTTATACTAATATAGACCACCCCACACGGCCCTTACGAGCCGTTGGATGGCAGTGCCGTGGGGAGCGAGAACGGCAGGGCGTGGCCCGCACGCCTAAAGATCTCAGCCCACGACAAGTTGAAGTTGACGATTTCTCCGGTCCTGGCTACTTTTCCCTCCGAGTCTAGTGTACCTCTTCGCCACAGCCCCACTCGATCCTGGAGTCCCAGGGCCTGCGCCAGGAACAAGCAGCCTATGTTGAGGGCACCCGCCACGTCGCGGTTCCACATGCGACGCTCGTGCTTGGGAAGTGAACCATGGTTTTGGCAGCACACGTCGTGTTGGACCGCGCTTTTGTGGTGGGCTCTGCAGTGGTACAGGACCTCGCGCTTGGCGTCGCAGCCGGGGCGTGAACAGAAGCATCGGCAGCCCGGAGCCTCGTCGCCTGGCCCGTGTACGGGAGCCTTGCACTGGGGCGGCTGCAGG
>PIVW01000582.1 GCA_003353825.1 Chloroflexota bacterium | reverse complement strand
AATGGTGGAGTTGTCGATACTTAAATTTTCACGGCTATACACTGCTCCACCGTGGCCGACAGCATGACCATACTGCAGGGTCAAGCCGGTGAGGCTGACATCGCTGTTAATGGTATCATTCCCATCATTGACGTTAAAAATCCGGCTATTAGCCTGACCGTCAAGAGTCACCCGGCTATCGCCATCAATGGTCAAACTCTTATCGATGATGAAATCCCCTCCCCAAGTTGTTGTCACGTCATACTGAGTCATAAAAATGGTGCCCGAGCCAACCCAGGATTTCTGGCTGCCATCTGCTGCGGTATTGAGACTGGCGGCAAAGACGATCTTATCATTGGGGTCAGCTTGATCGATCGCTTCACGTAAGGAATAATCGCCAAGAGTGTAAACAGTATCAAATTCATCCACCAGGGAATCAACAATATGGGTGCGAAAATATTCGATGGCGCCAATATCAACCCCATTCATATCACGCGCATAGCCCGGACCCCGCTGATCGGTGGTTAATCCATTGGCAAATCCTGCCGAAATGGCTGGGCTGCCCAAGAGCAAGGCGTGGGTCATGGTGGGGCCGCCATTGTCGGCCAGGACGTCCAGCATGGGGTCGGAACCGACGATGTTGTTGTTTGACCCATTTGTAATGGTGTGACCATCGGTTGTCTCGATCAGGGAATGATCCACATAAAGAGTACCAGCGGAATGAAACAGGTCGTTGCCAATGGAAGTGTTTGAAACACTGTTATTGCCGATAATGGTGGAGTAGATCGTTGTTGTGCCTGACCAAGTCGAAGCAAACACGCCGCCGCCATCTGAATAATCTCCTGAAGTAGCATTTCCTGAAATAGTGGAGTTTCTGACAGTCGTTGTGCCTGACAAAGTCGAAACAAACACGCCGCCGCCGCCAGTACCCCACCCCGTCGTGGTGTTGCCTGAGATGGTGGAGTTATTAATGGTAATTGCGCCTGAGTAAGCATCAGCGAACACGCCGCCACCAGCTGCACCTTCTCCTTCAGTAGAGTTTGCTGAGATGGTAGAGTTTTCGATGATAATTGTGCCTGAGTAAGCATCAGCGGACACGCCGCCGCCTCTAGCATTATTTCCCGTAGTCGAGTTTTCTGAGATGGTGGAGTTTTTGATGGTCGTTGTGCCTGAGAATGCCCAAGCGTAAACGCCGCCGCCTCTAGCATTATTTCCCGTAGTCGAGTTTCCTGAGATGGTGGAGTTTTCGATGGTCGTTGTGCCTGAGCCAGTAAAAGCGGACACGCCGCCACCTCTAGCACCATATCCCGTAGTCAAGTTTCCTGAGATGGTGGAGTTTTCGATAGTCGTTGTGCCTGACAAAGTGACAACGGACACGCCGCCGCCATAAGCGTGATATCCCGAAGTAGAGTTACCTGAGATGGTGGAGTTGGAAATCATACTTGTGCCTGAGTCAGTCCCAGCCCACACACCGCCGCCATCAGACCCATCTCCCGCAGTAGAGTTTCCTGAGATGGTGGAGTTTTCGATGGTCGTTGTGCCTGAGTTAGTCCAAGCGTACACGCCGCCGCCATCAGACCCTTCTCCCGAAGTAGAGTTTCCTGAGATGGTGGAGTTTTCGATGGTCGTTGTGCCTGAGCCAGTAAAAGCGGACACGCCGCCACCTCTAGCACCATATCCCGTAGTCGAGTTTCCCGAGATGGTGGAGTTTGCGATAGTCGTTGTGCCTGAGTCAGTCCATGCCCACACGCCGCCACCAGCAGAACCAATTCCCGAAGTGGAGTTCCCCGAGATGGTGGAGTTTTCGATGGTCGTTGTGCCTGAGTTAGTATAAGAGAACACGCCGCCGCCAGCAGCACCTTCTCCTTCAGTAGAGTTCCCTGAGATAGTGGAGTTTTCGATGGTCGTTGTGCCAGAATTCGCAGAAGCTGACACACCGCCGCCAGAAGCTTGATATCCCAAAGTAGAGTTACCTGAGATGGTGGAGTTGGAAATCATAATTGTGCCTGAGTCAGTCCCAGCCCACACACCGCCGCCATCAGCATTATTTCCCGCAGTAGAGTTTCCTGAGATGGTGGAGTTTGCGATACTCATTGTGCCTGAGAATGCCCAAGCGTAAACGCCGCCGCCAATTGCACCATATCCCGTAGTCGAGTTGCCTGAGATGGTGGAGTTTGCAATGGTCGTTGTGCCTGACAAAGTGACAACGGACACGCCGCCGCCATAAGCAATAGTTCCTGAAGTAGAGTTCCCTGAGATGGTAGAGTTGGAAATCATAATTGTGCCTGAGTCAGTCCAAGCGTAAATGCCGCCACCACCAGTCCAATCTCCCGTAGTAGAGTTCCCTGTGATAGTGGCGTTGGAAATCGTCAAACTTTCCCGGCTATACACCGCTCCACCGGATTCACCGATGGCATGCCCATTTTGCAGGGTCAAGCCGGTGAGGCTGACATCGCTGTTAATGGTATCGTTACCATCATCGATATTAAAAATCCGGCTGCCGCCAACGCCATTTACGGCACCCCCATCGATTGCAACTCGATTATCACCGTCGATTGAGAGGCTCTGAGTAATTGTAAATTCACCATAATTGCCCACATCAATATTGATGGTCCCTGATGGGTTCCAGGTTTTCGAGTCTGGATCTGCGGCAGTATTGAGGCTTGCGGCAAAAACAATGTTGTCGCCGGGGTTTGCCATGGTGATGGCTTCACGTAAGGATAAATCGCCAAGACCGTAGTCGGTGTCCAATTCATCCACGAGCGAATCGACAACAAGGGTGCGATACTCAATTGAGCCAATATCGACACCGTTCACATCCCGTGAATAGTTAAGCCCTCGTTGATCGGTGGTCAATGTATTTGGGGCATAGCCTGTCCCAATGGCAGCACTGCCAGCAAGCAGTGCGTGGGTCATGGTCGGGCCGCCGTTGTCGGCAAGGACGTCGAGCATGGGATCAAAGCCGACGATATTGGTTCCACTGTTTGTGATGGTGTGTCCGTCGGTGGTTTCAATTAAGGAATAGCTGACATTGAGTGGACCCGATTCGTGATACAGATCGTTACCGGCGGTTGTGGCACTGTTGTTACCAATAATTGTAGAGCTGATAGTGGTTGTACTGTTATCATCGGTATAAGCGTATACCCCACCACCAGAGTCGGAGGTATTGTCTGTGATGGTGGAATTGTTGATGATCATTGTACTGTCAAAACTGACACTTGCGTGAACACCACCGCCAAAGAACGCTGTGGCCGTGTTACCAGAAATAGTTGAGTTGTTGATGGTGAGTGAGCTGGAATGTAAGGTAGACAAGAATATCCCACCACCACGCAAGGCAGCGGTGTTACCAGAGATCGTGGAATTGCTGATGGTACTTTTACAATCTACTTGACCATAGATCTTGACCCCGCCG
>PIVW01000101.1 GCA_003353825.1 Chloroflexota bacterium | reverse complement strand
TCGGCGTATATATGTAGTTTAAAAGACGAAACCGTCCGCTGTACCGGAATGGATATCGACCAGCGCATCAGCCTGCAAGACAACCTCGTTGGCAAAATGATAGGCGATCTGCTCGGTGACGCCGCCATCAGCTTTGCCCAGGCCAACCCGATTCAGGTTCATCTCATCCCATGGCGTCGAGCGCATCCCGAACTCAAACGAGCCCGGATTCGCCACGGGCACGATGACGATCCGCCCCTTGACCTCTTTCGGGTCGATGTTATGCAAGAACTCGTGAATGCCCATAGGACCCAGCAACTCACCGCCATGCACGGCGCCGCTTACCGCCAGCGTAGGACCATCTTCGACACCCTCGACGATCACAATAGGAATCTCGATGGGAAATCGCCCCATGGTGTAACCTACTGTAATCACGCCATAGGTGATCTCACCCGTTTTGCTCTCAGCTGTTCCGATTTTCACGGTTTTTCTCCTTTTTTGTCATCCAGAAATTACTGCCACAGTTGACTTGTTGACGAGAGATTAGTTGATTAGAGATTGAAACATCACTAATATCCAATCTCTCGTATAACAGGAACGAGAAATTCTTCTTAGTCGAACACTTAGTTTGCCTATCTCAATCTCGACGGGTCTTGTATGCTCCGCCGGTGCGGACCGGCACGTCGGTCAGAATGCTCCTGACCTTAACGGTGCCATCGCCCATCTTGTTGCCAAGCACCGACATGGCCGATCCGGGGCGGACTGCCGGCCACGGATGTAGGCTGGCCAACTGATAGCAATCAATGGGCATGATCAGTTGTTCGACCTCTTTGCCGGTATAGGGATCGTAGAGCACGCCCCACACACTGCCCTCTGCGCAGAAGTCACCGATCTGAATGTTGGTGCGCAGCAGGCCGCCCTTGGCTCCGGCGATGATCTCGGCCTCTCCTCGCCAGAAAGTGACTTCGTCCAACTCGGTGATGATCTCACCTTCCAGGATGCCCAGCAGAATAGCCGAGTTTCTGATGCCCTGCGCGCACATCTCGATCTGTTGCTTGCCGTTGATAAAGTAGTCACCGCCGCCGCCGATCTCCACAGTAACTGCGGGCACGCCTGCTTCTAACACATCGTCCATGTAGCCGCCAGCCCAGCGATCGGGACATTTGCCCATGATCTCCTGCAGGCCGAAGGCCACGGCGAGCTTCTTCGATTGCTCGATCACCTGGGGATCAACTCCCTCAACATCGGCTTCATAGATCGTGTACCAGACGAAGCCGTCTTCGGTACCGGAGTGGATGTCAACAAGCGCATCAGCCTTCAAAACGATGTCGTGCACAAAATGGTAAGCTATCTGCTGAGTGATGGTGCCATCGATCTTGCCCAGACCTTCGCGATTCAGATTTTGTCCATCCCACTTGGTGCTGCGTAAGCCGAACTCGAAAGCGCCCGGGTTAACTACCGGCACGAGGATAATCTTGCCCTTGACTTTACTGGGGTCCACTTGATGTAGGAACTCATGGATACCCATAGGTCCGAGTAACTCGGCACCATGTACGGCACCGCTCACTGCCAGCGTAGGTCCATCTTCGTTACCTTCGACAATAACCACAGGGATCTCGATGGGGAATCGTCCCATGGTGTAGCCGACTGTGATCACGCCGTAGGCGATCTCTCCTGGTTTGCTTTCAGCCGTTCCGATTTTCATTGATGCTTCTCCGTAATGTATAAAAATAGTTGATGCAAGCCGAAGCTTGCTATAGGCTGCTGATGCTGATCACTATGCTGTCCGTTCGATTCGTTCCGACGTTGCCAGGACGATCATGACCCAATGGGCTCGGAAGGCATCCAAAAAGTCGGACGCCATGTAGAGACAGGTGCGCGGGGCAAGGCGTTCACTGCCGGGCACCATCGCTGCCGCGTCGGCCATTGCTGTGTCGTGGAACGTCATCTCCAGCCGGACGGGCGCTTCGAATCGAAAGAGTGGCATTTCCTTGCGCCGGGCCAAGCCACGCTTGATCGCCTCCCGCACCAGGCCGTGGACCGTTCCCAAGGGTAACAAATTAGCCGAATAAGTGCCGACTGGATCCATGACCGTTGCAGTTTCGATCCATTCCATACTTTCCTTGGCCTGAGCCACGGCCGTGGCTCCACCAGACACCATGACCACTGGTACGCCAAACTCACCTGCAGTAGCTGCGTTGATGTCGATCTCACCAACCGGCATGCCGTTGACCTTCATCTCGTGTACCACGCCGCTATTGGTTGTATGGTTTAGCACGCCCAGAGTGCCAGCGCGAGCGTGGTAGCCTACCATGGCCAGGGCGTCAAAGCTCTCGTCGATGCCCTCTACCTGGCCCAAGCGCCGATTCTGGCGTCCCCACAGTAGCCTGGCGTCCGGGTGGAAAAGGTCGAGGATGATGTTGCGGCCGCTGCTGTGGCCGTCGCAGACCCACACTTCAGTGGCGCCGGCCTCAAAGGCCCCCTCCACTGCCGCATTGATGTGTTCCGTCATCCACTTTCGCGCCTCTTGATGTCGCCTGCCATCCCAGCCCGTGTGCTCAGGATGTACGACACCGCTGATTCCTTCCATATCGCTAGTAATGTACACTTTCATGTTTTCACCTCGTGAGAAAATTAATCTTCTTTCAGTTTAGGGTCGAGAACGTCACGCAGCCAGTCTCCCAAGAAAATCACGCCCAATACCGTGAACATGATGGCGAGTCCCGGGAAAACTGCCAGCCACCAGGCCGAGGAAAGGTACTCACGGCCATCAGCAATCATGGTGCCCCATGTGACGGTGGGGGGCTGAACTCCTAAGCCCAAATAACTCAGGCTGGATTCCGCCAAAATAGTCGCCGCTACATCCAGAGTTGCCAGGACGATAATCGAAGCGAAGACATTTGGCAATACATGTTTGAACGCCGTGCGTGTGGATTTTACGCCAACTACCTCGGCCGCTAGAACGAACTCTCGCTCTTTAACAGACAGCGACTCACCCCGGACCACGCGCGCGTAGCTCGCCCATCCCGTGACGCCAAGAACCAGGATGATAGTACCCAGGCTGGGACCCAAGACACCTACCAATGCCAGTACCAAGATGATGAAGGGAATAGAAAGAAACGCGTCCAGGAAACGGCTGATGAGGGCGTCGGTTCGTCCACCCCGAAAGCCGGCAATCAAGCCCATGATTGTGCCCACAGTTCCCCCGATTACCACCGCTGCCACACCGACAACCACTGAGATTCTGCTTCCGTAGAGGATGCGACTCCATACATCTCGTCCCAGCTGGTCGGAACCCAAGACGTACTCGGGATTGCCCTCAGCCATCCAGACTGGGGGTGTAAACCGCTGGTCGCGATGGTGCTGGGTCGGGTCGTGAGGTGCGATTAGTGGCGCGGCCAATGCCATCATTATTACAGTCAGTACCATGAATGTACCAACAATGCCTACAGGACTGCGCCGCCACCGTCTGAAGAGAATCGCTCTCGGCGACGAGCGCCGCTTGAAACCAAAGCGGTTGTCGGATTCTGTCTGCAAATTGTTATCTTTCGAATCACTCATGTTTTGTCTACGAATATCTGATTCGCGGATCCAGGTACGAGTACACAACATCCACAGATAGGTTTGCAATCATGATGATAACGGCAGAAACGACAAGACCGGCCTGAACGACAGAGTTGTCACGAGCATAAATGGCCTGAATCATGAGCCTACCCATTCCTGGCCATGCAAAAACTTGTTCGATGATGACTGCACCGCCAAGAAGCCAAGCTATGTTTAGACCCAAGACCGTAACAACGGGAATGAGCGCATTGCGCAGGACATGGCGTATCAAGACTGTTCGTTCCCGCAAGCCCTTGGCGCGCGCGGTAGTGACATACTCTTGCTGCATGACCTCAAGCATCGATGATCGAATCAGTCGCGTCATTGTCGTGATCAGTCCCGCCGACAATGCGAAAGCCGGCAAGATAATATACTTGAGATCAGACTCCCCCTTGATAGCCCCCGTACCTGACACTGGGAGCCATTTCAAGGTTACTGAAAAGAGCAGAATCAACATGATGCCAAGCCAGAAGCTGGGCAGAGCACGTCCTCCAATAGACAGCGATGTTACCACCAGATCAAGGGGTGAATTTCGCTTGATAGCCGACATGATACCCAAGGGAAGGGAGATGACTAAGCCGAAGAACAGCGCCACGAAAGCCAGCTGAGCGGTACGTGGCAATGCATGCATGACCATATCCCAGGCAGGTTGGCGGTTTCGGAAGGAACGGCCGAAGTCTCCTTGCAGTGCCTTGCTGGCGAACTGGATATACTGAGTGTAGATCGGTTGATCAAAGCCATACGCCTGCCGTACCTCTGCAATTTGGTCCTCTGTGTACCAATCGGGTACCAGCATCAGCACGGGATCCCCTTTGATGCGGACGATGAAGAACACGACCAGGGACACCAGAAACAGGACCGGTATCATCTGTATTATGCGCCGGATGATATATGCGCCCATGGGTTCTCAGTCTCCTTTCACTTACTGGCGCGCCTGATCGGCAAAGTCCACCAGAACTCTGAATAGTCTTGGATCGATGGTGTCGTTGTCGCTCCAGCGCTCCTTTTGGTTCTCTGCTACACAGAACCCCCAAAGCGCGTTGCGAGTCATTTCATCGAACTGGCCGTGAAACTCGCCTGTAAATCGGCCGAGCCGGTAAAGGGCCAGTTGCATGTCGCTTACCATCTCCTTTGTAAGTGATACGTACTCATTGGCGGGTGTCCGCACCTGCACCTGATAGTATTCGTCGAGTAACTTACGGAGGCGAAGACAGGGTTTGGGGTCAGAATCTACCCGGAGATCCACCAGCTTATCATCGTAAACACGGAAACCTTCACCTGGCCGCACCACAAGTAAAGCGCTCGATTGCCGTCCTCTCTTGTCACCGCCGGCCTGCTCACCGGCTCGTAATGAATCGACAAGGCGATCAGCAAGTGGGCCATCGTGAGAGGTGAACCAGTCTATCATGGCCTGGACTGTTTCTTCGCCAAGAAGCATGTTACCCTGCGCAGCACAATACAGGCCTAACATGCCACCGGCCCACTCCTCGCATTGGGTTCCGGTGTAGGTAGCGGGCCGTCCCTGCGCATCTACGATACCAAGCTGTCGGTAATCCCGCCCCTCATCATCGGCCATCAGGCTCTCGATGATTTCATCTGGTTGTTTGCCCTCAGCCAGCAGCGCCAGCCCCAGGGGAGCGAGCTTCGGATTGGCATGGGCCTGAACCGCAATAGCGCCTAACTCGGGTTTGGCGTGCGGCACGCTGGAACCAACGCCGATATACTTGGTCGCCACGGCCACACCCAGATCACCATTGGCAGGATCGAAGCCGACAATGGAGAACGTAGTAACTAACGGTCCAGATGGTTTCACAGAGTTACTTCCTGTCTTACGGTTCCGCCTTTTGGCGCAGAGGCAATTACCTGTAGAGAGGTCTGCTGCCCTACAGGAACTCGTACCTGCCATTCTGCTTTGCGCCGAGTATCGTTCCAAGGGGGGCCCCAGGCATTCCATGGATCGCGGCGCTCCCAATAGCCTGCGAGATGATCCAGATCTTGTTTTACTGAACCCATGATCAATTCGACATCATCGCTAAATTCCAGGGTTGCGCTGACGCCATCGATGTTTTTCAGTTGCAATGCCTTTTCGGTTAAATTGGTCGAGAGGCAACCCTCGTTGCCGATAACGACCGTGATGTTGATCAAGCCGGGGGCTACTTGTTTCGTTTCGATTTCCTGGATGCGGATGAGTGGTGAGCAAGCGGCATGGCGCAGTGCGAACAGCGTACCTTTCTCTGCCATTCCCTCAATGTACTTGGCCGGTGGGTTGCGGAAGACGAACATTCGATTCCAACCACCGATCTCCACAGTACCCAATTGAGGATGATCGAAGGGTTTCCAATCGAAATAACCCTGTCCGTCGCAGTTCTCGTCAGCCCAAGCCAGCAGCTTGAGCATCTCTTCGTCAGAGCGGCCGCGCTCCATGAAAAACTCAGTCTTCTCGATCCCGGCCTCTGTCTCAACGTCCCAGAACTCGATCGTGAAGGGCACGAGGCCGAGAAATGCGTAGAGCCAGGTTGTAAACACACCATGGCGAACATCGTCGATGCCGGCCGGCGAGAAGTGATCTGATGCTGTCAGTAGTGGATAACCGGTTATTTTTGTTCCCATCTCGCCAATGAATTCGAACAGCCGTATGTCGCGGGCAGGCATCGCCTGGCCTGGCATTGCACTGAGTTGGCTAAGAATGACGCCTGCATGGCTATGGTGAGCCTGGGCTCCGGCGATGTTAGGATGAGCTAGGATGAATTCGGCGATGGCCCTGCCTTCCGGCTCGTTAAGAGGCACTTCTCCGGCTCCATACTCAACGGCTTCCGGACCCCAATTGGCCGGGTACTGGCGATTGAGGTTACCGTGCCGTGGCTTGCTGACCCGGACATCTAAACCATCGTGGTCGATGATCTCACCTTCCGGGTAGAGTCGGTAATAGACCCCGCCGATGTCTCCTGGTTCCCGCATCACCATCAGTCTCGGATCTTTTTCGGAGGTCTTCCATTCACCAGATGGGTCTATGACCCGCATGTCAGTGGCGCGCCCGTCGCCGTTTAGGTCCTTGGTCCGATGTCCGGTCAGCGGTTCTTCCCAGAAGGGATAGTGGCCGTTACCGACATGGTGATAAGGTGTGGTCAGGCTCCACTCGGCGCCATCTGGATTCTGGCGCGGCAAGATGTATAGCGTACGCGTGTCCAAAAGCGCTGTGACAAATGGATCGTCACCGTACTTGGTGAGCGCGTACCAAACCGTATGAAAAGCGGCTTCAGAGGTGATTATCTCTTCGCCGTGGCAGTTGCCATCAATATAGAGTGCTGGTTTGTCTTCAGCGCGGCCAGTAGCCAAGTTGGTGATCTCCATCAACCACATTTCCCGTCCTTCGTGGCTCTGGCCGATGGATTGCAGGCGAGCTAATTCGGGATAAGCGTCGGCCAATTGTTGCATACCATCGCTCATCTCTTCATAAGTGTGATATTTACCGAAATCGATCTCGACCCTAGACTGGCTGTTGTCAGCAGGTGGGATGGCTGTCATTACGATGTTTCTCCGAACATGATAGTGAACGGGGCGGTCGATGGCCATCGACCGCCCCGTATGATTGGACGTCAGACGCCCGTATCACTTTAGTCGTTGTAGCCTACGTTAACCATCATCAGATTGCCGTCTGCCGGTGGAATCCACTCAATGTTGGAGCTCATGCCAAGGGCATCGGACATCTGGAACAGCTCGATGGTCGGCCGGAACTCGGCGACCGTATGAGCAAATTCGTTGAGGATGCTGCAGCGCTCGTCGGGATCCATTGCCGTGTTAGCCTGGGCTGCCAGCTCATCGATCTCCGGGTTGGAGAAGCGGCCACGGGTGGGGATGCGTTCGCCGAATCGCGAGTCATAGTTCAGGATGTACAGCCAGGGATCAGTCGTGAAGTTGCCGAGGCTTTGCAACATCAGCTCTTCATTATTACCCTGGTAGACTGTCTCACGGAAGGTCGAGAACTCGCGGATGTCCAGTTTGACTTCGAATCCGACCTCTTCCAACATAGCTGCGATGGTCTCGGCAATTTCCTTCTGGGCAATATACTGCCCGAAGGTGCCGTGAAGAACGATCTCTGGTCCGCCGTCAACATCGGGATAACCCGCCTTCTCCAAGTATTCTTTGGCTTTCTCTGGATCATAGGGGTTGACGTTGTAGAGCGGTGGATCGACTGCATCGTTACAGGGGATGGGAGGGGTGAGCCGGGTCAGTGTCGGCACACCAAAGCCACCAGTCAGGTCGATTAGTTCTTGGCGGTCGACGGCGTAATCGATGGCAGCGCGAATATCAGGATTAGAGGTTGCCACGGCATCCACACCCGGAGGGGGTTCGTGGGCAATAGTGAGCCCATAGACGCGGTCGGTCAGGAATTGTTGGACCTTCAGGTTGGGGTCCGCTTCAATGCGCTCCCAGTCCTGCGGCAGAACACCGGTGGTCAAATTGACACCGCCGGAGATCAGCTCAGCTACGCGGGTTGAGAGATCTGGAATAACTCGGAAAATCAGCTCGTCTATTTCTGGCTTTCCACCCCACCAATCCTCGTTCGCTGCCAGGCGGACAAAGGATTCTCGGTCGTAGTCCACGACCGAGAAGGGACCGGTGCCGATACCGGAGTTGGCCAGACCATCGTTACCGACCTTTTCGACATAATCCTTGGACACTACGCCACAACCGGTGCCACTTAGCTCGCTAAGGAAGGCAGGATCAGGTTTGGTGGTCTCTATTTCAAGGGTGTAGTCATCAATGATCCGTGCTTCCTTAACGAAAGACCATTGGTCATAAACGATGAATTCTTCCTTACTGCCATTGAGGATGCGGTCGATGGAGTATTTAGCGTCTTCGGCTGTAAAGTCATCGCCATTGTGGAATTTGACGCCCTCTCGCAGGTTTATCTGCCACAGAGTATCACTCAGAGCCTCCCAGGATTCGGCCAACCAACCTACCATTTCGCCGGTATCGCGATCAGGGTAGACCAGACAGTCGTAGACGTTCATCTCGATCCACTCGGAGGCTGAGTCCCAGCCTGCCGGCGGATCCCAAGACTCGACGCCCTCGCCCTGGGCTACAATAAGTACCCTCTTTTCAGCTTCCTCTACAGGAGCCGCATCTTCCTCTGCCGGCTCTTCAACAGCAGGCGCCTCAGCCGGCGCTGCCGGTGCTGGTGCGGCCGGCGCTACACAGGCAGAGAGTACAAAACTTACGACCAGCAACCCTGCCAGCAACATAAACAACTTTCTCATGGTGTTATCTCCTCGTGGAATACATGGGTGAATCAATCGATCTGTAGCTAAGAGACTCATCATCTTTGATCATTTGTGGGGCATCACCTCCTTATGTTGCTCTTGCTTAAAGCTTGACCAAGAATCGACAGTTGCGTCTAAACCATGGCGCGCCAGCGCATATCCCATGGCTCAGCCAGGCCTTTGGCGCCCTCCTCTGTAATCACGATGTTCTGATTGATGCCGGTGCCGCGCACTTCGGGTAGGATATCCCGCCTCGGGTGGTAAGAGAAACACATGCCGGCTTGTAGCACCACATCACCTTGCCGATCATCAAGAGGGCCATACCAGGGCCACTCGATGACGTCGATGCCCTGGCCGTGGAAATCGTGGTGGGGAGCCTGTGTATCTTTCAGGGTCCAGCCATCTTCCAGATAGACGCGTTCCATCGTGTCAGCCATCTCTTTTAATGTCACTCCGGGTACCGCCATTTTGCAGATCTCATCGAATATCCGCAGTTCCGTAGCCCAACGCTTCTCTTCCAAATCGGTGATTGGCCGGAACATGGGCGCGACCGTCAACTCACACCAATGGCCGCTGGGGCCTTCAATCTCCAGATGGTAACTGACGATATCCTCCAAATTCACGACCTTGCCGCTGGGGACGCCGCCCAAGAAGCGCAGGACATCCCGGCAGCCGTTCTCGATAAGCAGCTTCTGTGGTTCGGCGGTTAGTTCCCAATCGGTCTTGCCAGGCTCGAGCACCTCCACAAAACGCTCCATGGCTTGCTTGGCCACATCCCAGAGCTCGCGTTGCTGCTGAATCTCCAACGGACTCTTGATGGCGCGTATCTGGTCCATGAGCATGTCGGCATCGACGAAATTGACGTCAGGCAGGCCGCCGGTCAGGATCTCGTGGACTCCAACCGGTAGGATCATGTGACGACCGGCAAGGCCGATCCTGCCCCGGCCCAGGCCCTTCTCTTTGACAGCTTTGACGATCTCTGTAGAGACGTCAATATCCCCCCGTGCATCACTGATCCAACCTCTATCAGCGACCATACTTGCCAGAGCGCCGCTGGACAATGTGAACATCGGCTCCCCTTCCAGTGGAAAGAGGATCAAGCCATCATGTGCCCATAGCCCGAAATCGGTTAGATAGCGAAAGTAGCCACGTCCACTCCACCAATGTCCCTTGGCCGCGATAATCAATGCATCTAATTCGGCCTCAGCCATGGCTGCACGGAGCCGCTTAAAACGGGTATCTCGCTCATTGAGATCGGCAACAGTGTGCATCTTAGTCTCCGTTAATTATCAAGGATCTGATTGATTTCGGTCAAGTCTTCGTCCAACAGCTTCCATTCCGCTGCCTTGACATTGCTTAGGACATGTTCCAGGCTGGTTGACCCCGAGATGACTGAACACACCTGTGGCTGGGCCAATATCCAGGTCTGTGCCAGCTCGTTCAAACCTCGGTCGCGTGCCTGACACCAAGCTTGTAGCGCCTCGATCCGGTCAAAATTGGCATCGGTCAGAAAACTCTGAACGTAAGGGTGCCAGCTGGCGCGAGTATTCTCGGGGACTGGCTGGCCTCGCTTATATTTTCCGGTCAGGAATCCACCGGCCAGAGGCGAATAGGGAATGAAGCCAATATTTTCGGCCTGGCAATAGGGTAGGACTTCGCTCTCGAGTTCTCGGTCCAGCATGTTGTAACGAGATTGCAGCACCACTAACGGGGCCCAACCACGCAACTCGGCCAGCATATTGGCCTTGGCTAATTGCCAGGCTGCAAACACCGATGCGCCCAGGTAGCGCACCTTACCCATTCGTACCACGTCGTCAAGAGCGCGCATGGTTTCAGCAATGGGCGTGTTTTCATCCCAACGATGGATGTAATAAAGGTCGATGTGCTCGGTTTGCAAACGACGCAGACTTGCATCGAGCATGTTCATCATGTGGTAGCGGGAAGTCCCCCAGTCGTTAGTGTCTTCACCCATGGGGAAATAAAATTTGCTGGCCACCACAAATCGATCCCAACGACCTTTCAGGGCAGCACCGAGAGCTACCTCGGACTGGCCGTCCGAGTACTGATCGGCCGTATCGATCATATTAATGCCGTGATCCTGTGCGGCGTCGACGATATTCTTGACTGCGTCCAACGGTACCTGTTCGGAGCCAAAGGTGTTCGTGCCAAGCCCAATAACAGACACCCGAACGCCGGAATTGCCTAGTTGTCGGAACTCCATACTGATCTCCTACATTTATGCGCGCGACTTACATGGTAACAAATTCAAGTGTTGACAGTTAACAATTAACACAGAGATCATAGCATCGTATAGGGCTAGTGTCAAACTCTTTAGCGTCCAGAGCGGTCTGTTTACAAACTACGACAGTGAAGGGCGCACAAAACGGCCAGCACCCGGTTCGGCCACGATTCGCCCCTGGTCGAAGACCACGGCGCCACTAACCAAAGTCATGTCGATCTTCCCCCGGCGCCGCAAACCGTTGTAAAGCCGGTCAGTTACCCTCGACTTGCTAAACCAGCGACCGCTGTCGATGATGCCTTCTGGCTCGGGATCAAAGATCACAACATCCGCATCTGCACCGGGACTAATCGTGCCCTTCTGTGGAAAGAGATTAAATAGATGGGCCGGCTGGGTGCTGACAAACTGGACAGCTTGCTCAAGGCTGATCCGCCCGTTCAGCGCTTCGGTCAAAACAATTGGGACCAACGCTTCCACGCCCGGTGCACCGATGGCCGACTGCCAGATGTCCTCCAACCCTCGTTCCTTTTCGGCCAGTGTAAAAGGACTATGATCGGTCGTAATTACGGAAAGCGATCCATCGAGCAATCCCTGCCAGAGCGCTCGCTGATCTTCCTCAGTGCGCAGCGGCGGTTTGATGGTGGCAAATGGGCCATGCTTCACCATGTCATCCTCAGTGAACAGAAGATAATGTGGGCAGGTCTCACCTGTCATGGGGAGGCCCTCGGCTTGCGCAGCCTGCAAAGCCTGCAGGGCTGCAGCACAGGAGACGTGGGCGATGTGGACGCGGGCGTCGACAGCCTTGCAGAGCTGGACCAACTGAGCGACGCTCATGGCCTCGACCACGGGCGGACGGCTGGCTATGAAGGCCGCGGGGTCTTTACGCCCGGTCGCGCGAATCCGCTTCCCAAACAGATCAATTAGGCGTTGGTTTTCGGCATGAAACGAAGTCAAGAGACCTGTCTCTTTGACGAGCTCCAGCGTCCTGTAAAGATCCGCTTCATTATCCAGACAAAGCCCTTCGAATTCATCCTCCCTCCCGAGGGGAACCGCGTGGGTGAATATCTTGAAACCACATGCTCCTGCCTCAGCCATAGCCAGCACCTCCTCTTCATCGAGCAGGCCCGGAGCGCCATAAAGGCCGAAATTCACATAAGTTTGCGAGAGTCCCAACGCCTTGCGATTCTCAAAAATCTCTGAACGCGTACAACAGGGCGAGCTGATGGGCATCTCCAGGATAGTTGTGACTCCACCGGCCGCTGCAGCCTGGGTTTCGGTGGCGAAAGTGCCGCGCTCTGGATTGGATGGGGCCCGCACGTGGAAATGAATATCAATGGCCCCGGGAAGGATCAGCTTGCCGTCGGCCTGAATTTCGCGCCGTGCTGCAGGCATGGCGCCGCTACTGGCCACGACAGTGATGGTATCATGTTCGATACCAATATCAGCTTTGATGAGACCAGTAGCATTAACAACCATGCCGCCTCTGATGGCTATGTCCAACATTGAGTGCCTCCTTTGTTTCATTATGTCTTCCTGGCCGTATCCCCGCCGTTGGAGTCCAGAACAAGTCGGTACTTGACGATGGGGTGGTCGATCGTGATCGCGTCTGGTGATTGACACAAAAATCCACATATGATATAAATCAACTTGTTGTATCTGTCAACTGTTGACAGTCAGCAGTTTGGCGTTGACATCCATTTTTCACTCTGATTTACGCTCGCCATAGGCCACGAACCATGTCCCAACCGTATCCCAATGATAAGTTTGTCGGTATCCAAATCAGCCCAATCAGTTTTATCGATGAAGGGGTAGAAGAAGTTCTGGACATCCTTCAGGACCGTGTCGGGATCAATGTTCTGATGGTCGGCACCGCATCTTGGCTCGGCCTCAAGGCTGGACGCAGTATTTCCCACGCCATAGATGGATGGCCTGATCATGGTGTGTCCGAGCCTCTCACCATGAAGGGTGGCGCCTACTACCACCCCCATCCGCAGTATTACGGCAACACGGCCATCAAGGACTTCCGAGCGACTGACCCAGAGATGGACGGTATTGACGTTTTGGAAATGATTATTCCGGCAGCACGAGGAAGGGGAATGAAGGTGATGCCAGAGTTAATGGAGCCGGTCTTCAAGTACGCAGGTCACGGTTCGGTCAATAATGTCCAGATCTCCAACTTACCCCAGTACCTCGAAGTTGATGTTCTGGGACGCTACGCCTCGGAACCTTGTACGAGTCATCCCGATTATCGTCGCTGGTGGCACAGCTTAATCGAGGATCAGTGCCGCAGCTATGATATCGATGGCATCATGTGGTGCAATGAACGACGCAGCCCATTGGATCGGATGATAGCCGGGCAAGCGCCCGGTTGCTTCTGCGAACACTGCCGCCGGGAGGCTATTCAGCGTGGGATCGACGTCGAGCCAGTTCGTCAGGCATTTCTGGAGGTATACCAGTATTTCCAGGACGCTCGAGCGGGCGACGAATTCATCGATGGCTCGTTAGTGGAATTCCTGCGGGTGCTGTTACGCAATCCGGAGGTATTGATTTGGGAGCGATTCTGGTTAGAACGCAACAAGGACCTGGACCGAGAACTGTATGGTATTGTCAAGTGGTGCAACGCCGATCTTGAATTTGGGCTCAACGTGTGGAACCGCAATCACTTTAACCCGTTTCGTAAGGCGCAGTGGCCGTGGGAGGAGCAAACCCGCTATGCCGATTGGGTAAAGCCGATCACCTACCAGCACCAGTCGGGACAGATCTACGTCAACGAGATGGCCGACTTTCACAAATCGATCTTGCGAGATGTCACACCAGATGAAATGACGCCCATCATGTACAAGATGTTGGGCTTGGATGAATCCCCATGGGATCAGCTTATACAAAAAGGCATGGATCCTGATACTTACGTCTACGGGCAGTGTGCTGACGCTGTGCGAGGTGTGAAAGGGCGGGTTCCCGTTTACATGGGAATCGGCGTCGATGCGCCACGTGTACGAGCGGATCAGGCCGAGTGTACACCGGATATCACCTACCGCAGCGTACTTGCAACCTATCGCGCAGGCGGGCAAGGTGTGATTTTCGCACCCAACTATGCCAGCATGAAGCTCACCAATCTCGACGGTGCAGCCAGAGCATTAACTGAGCTAGGTGGCTCTTTGGGATTTCGCGTGGCGCACCCATATGTAGTGGTAGTATAATCAGGGAAAAGTTTTGGAGGTAATGCAATGTTGAACTTATCGGGTCTCAAATCACGTAACATGAT
>PIVW01001284.1 GCA_003353825.1 Chloroflexota bacterium | reverse complement strand
GGGACCCAGGTGTCTGTGATGGTATGGTACGCTAATGCCTCCTTAGCAGATGCCGTTTTCTGAAACCGACTGCCATCGGCGCCGCCGAGTACGACGATGTGGCTTTGCCCCAAGTGGATACCCGTACCGGCCATCACACACCTTGGGACATCAGCACGGCGTCTCCAAGGATCCTGAGGTCCAGAGTAGGTTCCAGTCTCTGGATCATACTCTTCCGGATTAAAACGAGCGGGCGTAAACTCGTAGACATCGGTGAGATGCTCTACCTTGCCCTCTTTATCTATTCGCTGACCGCTCATCACGTAGACGCAGTCATGGCTGCCGTTGTGTTGCGCCACCACAATCGCCTGTGCTCTTGACGGTCCGGGCCAGGGGACCGCCTGCTCCCATGTGAGGTCTTTTTCCTCTTTGTTTGTCAGATCGAGGGTCCAAAAATGTCTCTGGGTAGTCTCGAGATCCGATCCCGCAGTGCCACCTGCTACATAGACCTTGTTGTCGATGATTGCCGCCCCCGCATAGGCGCAGGGCTGGGGTAAAGACGGCAAGATCTGTTTCTCAATATCTTTCGTTTCCGGATTCCAACGCAACAGAAAAACATCGGCATACGTGCGCTCGGCATCCCTACCTCCCATACATAACACACCATCGCTGGTGGAAACGGCACTACCGAAGGCGATTGGTTTGTCGAGATCTTGATTGGCAATCCAGTGATAGGATACGGACAGTTCGTTGCCGTCCCTAACCAGCACAAGGATTTCATCGCGGTATTGTCTATTCGATTCGCCAGTTGGGTAGGCAGAGCTCGCACCTCCGGCAATGATGAGG
>PIVW01001283.1 GCA_003353825.1 Chloroflexota bacterium | reverse complement strand
TCCTGGAACTCGAACAGGCCTTGCGTTTTTTCTTAATAACAGACAATCTTGCGGATATTGTCTTTCCAACGCTTTTCCAATGGGCCTGGGTTTTGCAAGCAATATCAGTTTGGCATTCCGCCTTGGCCGCGCAGCATCCTTGCGACGGCGCGCCGGGGAGGGGCCAAAATCATTCAGAAGAGGTGTGATAATGGGTGAAAAGATAACATGGATCGGTTTGGGAGTAATGGGCTACCCGATGGCGGGCCGGCTGCACAAGGCTGGTCATGAGCTAACCGTCTACAATCGCACCACAGCCAAGGCTGAGCAGTGGGTGGATGAATATGGTGGCAGGCGGGCCGCTACGCCCCGTGAGGCGGTCAAGGGTGCCAGCGTGGTCTTTGCCTGCGTTGGCAATGATAATGATCTGCGTTCGGTCGTTAACGGCGCTAACGGCGCCTTTAGCGGCATGGGCGAGGGTGGGTTGTTTGTCGATCACACAACCGCTTCGGCTGAGGTTGCGCGCGAATTGCATGCAGCAGGAATGCGAAGGCAAATCGGCTTCGTGGACGCGCCGGTCTCCGGCGGCCAGGCGGGGGCGGAAAACGGTGCTCTTAGCGTCATGTGCGGCGGCGAGAAGGCCGATTACGAGCGGGCGGTTCGGTTTATCGAATGTTATTCGAAAAAGCGTGTGTTTATGGGGCCGTCTGGTGCCGGGCAGCTTACAAAATGCGTCAACCAGATCTGCATTGCCGGGTTGGTGCAGAGCCTGGCGGAGGGTATCCATTTCGCCAAGAAGGCCGGTCTTGATATTGACGCAACCTTTGATGTGATTTCCTCTGGTGC
>PIVW01001282.1 GCA_003353825.1 Chloroflexota bacterium | reverse complement strand
CGAATCTCGGCCGATGGCACCACTACATCTCGTGGTTAGCGATGTCAGACGCCCAGATAAAGGGCGGTAAAAATCAGCACCACGCGAAATCCCAGAGAACCTTAATTATTAGACCGATGCTTTTCCAGAAGCAGCCTTTGCGGGTTAGTCTGCTCCCAACTCGTTTAGGACAAACCCAACCAATTGCTGATCCAACGTCACCTCAAAAAGTCGATAGCTATCTCACGCCAGGGACAGGACTCTTGGTCTGGGCATGGTGGGTAAGCAGGCCCACCTCCTGGGCAAAAAGATGAACGAGAGTCCTTGGCAGCACATGCACACAGTGGATGTGAAGGAGCGGGGCAACATCCGCAGCTAGGATTGCGCGAACTGGAATTCAAAACAGCGTCGGGGCTATATCGCATTGTGGCAAGCGATGGCTGTCTGTGCATCCCCAAGGGTAAAAAGGGCTTGAATATCTTGTGCGAGACCAGTGTCACGCCTACCCCACCCTCGTTGGTATATCTGCCCATGCTATCTCAAACACACAGCTATATCCCGCTTCCGGGAGAATGGTCAGAATTGTCGGCCCCACATCGGTGTTTGCGCCGGAGCGGGGCCGGCTTGTTACAGGTAAGTAGTAGGCGATTGAACGCCGCGACGTATCTTCTCAATAACTTGGGGACCAACCCGTCCACGAAGCAATTGTGTTGCTTGTCAAGCGTAGACCTAGTATGAAGTAGGTTGTTCAAGTTGCCATGGTTGTTGATCGCGGACGATGGCATTAAGAATGGTGGCTCTTTGGGACTTCGCGTGACGATCACCAATTTCCGTTGATGATTCACCC
>PIVW01000100.1 GCA_003353825.1 Chloroflexota bacterium | reverse complement strand
TGATTCAACAAAGATTCAAAGGTGTGGGGATGCGCTGGAGCGAGGATGGATTCAACAATTTGCTTCATTTACGTTTGGCTTGGGTTAATGGGCGTTTTGATGCTCTCTTCCCGTCTACGCCTGCCTCCCCTAAGTCATAGATGCGCCCGTGGAAGTAGGGTCGATTTTGAGAGTACCGTTTCGCTTCGCTCGGGTCGGTAAAGAAAGGCATCTCTGATCTCAGCCGTACTGCATGCAGCCATATATTGAGGCTGTGGCCGAGTTATGTCATCCTGATAACTACGACCGTAGTATCGTCAGCGAGTGTTTTACCTTGCACAAAAGACCCGATGTTTTCTTTTATTCCTCGCACAATATCTCGGGAAGGGTTATCGTACATTTGCGTGATCACGTCGACCAGACGCTCACTACCGAACATGTCGTTGTAGGAATTCGTCGCTTCTATAACGCCGTCCGTATACATGACCAGAAGATCGTTTTCTTCTAGCTTAAGACTTGCTTCCTCGTAGATGGACTCTTCAATTAGGCCAAGTACAGCTCCAGTAGGATTCAGCATGATCGCTGACATCTTGCCACTCATCGCTCGCCGCAAGACGATAGGCGGGTATTTTTTAGAACACACGAAACCCTGTCGAACCAACTTGTACTAGAAATTTACCGCCCACCGCAGCCTTACAACTCAAAAACCTGCCCACGCTCAGGAATAGATACCGGGTGACTGCTGCCGGCGCCGAGGGCAAAGGCCAGGGCCGCCGCCGCGTCTAGTTCGCCATGAACCAGGAAGACATGCTTCAGGCGATCGGCATCGAAATGTTCGGCCCAGGCTTTCAGTTCGTTTTTGTCGGCGTGGGCGCTGTACCCTTCGATGCGCTCGACATTGGCCCGTACCATGTATTCCTCACCAAAGATCTTCACCCGCTCATGGCCGTCTAAGATGCGGCGCCCCAAGGTATGCTCGGCCTGGAAGCCCACGAAGAGAATCGTGGCATTGGCATCTTCGATATTGTTTTTGAGATGATGGAGGATACGCCCCCCCTCGCACATGCCCGATGCGGCGATAATCAAGGCAGACTCTCGCATGAAATTCAATTCCTTGGATTCATTCACCTTGCGCACATAGGTCAGATGGTCAAAACCAAAGGGGCTGTAATGATATTTATCCTCCGACATAAAGTCCCTCACCTCATCATTGTACGCGTCCGGGTGCAGGCGGAAGACCTCGGTGACATTGACAGCCAGGGGGGAGTCTACAAATATGGGAAGTTCGGGGATCTTGCGAGCGTCACTGAGCTGGTGCAGCGCATAGACCAATTCCTGGGTACGGCCCACGGAAAAAGAGGGCACCAGCAATTTCCCACTGCCACGATAGCACTCGTTGACAGCCTCGCGTAGTTTTTGGGTGGCCTCGCCCAGAGATTCATGCTCCCGCTCGCCATAAGTGCTCTCCATGATCACATAATCGGCGCTGTCGATGAATTCGGGGTTGCGCAAAATGGCCATGCCCGTTCGGCCCAGATCCCCTGAGAAAACCAGTCGTTTTGATGCTCCACCCTCGGTGATGTCGAGGACGACGATGGCGCTGCCCAGGATATGCCCGGCGTCATGGTAGGTCAGTTTGACGCCAGGTGCAATGGGCAGACTGCGCCAGTAGGGAACGCTGACAAAATAGCCCAGGCTTTCGATAGCGTGATCTTCGGTGTACAGGGGATCAACCGGGGGCAAGCCTTTGCGGCCACGCTTTTTATTCAGATACTGGATATCGTTTTCCTGAATGCGGCCGCTATCTGCGAGCATGGCGGCTGAGAGATCGCGCGTAGCTGGTGTGCAGAAGATATTGCCGCTAAATCCCTGTCTGACAAGATTTGGGATGTTGCCCGAATGATCGATATGAGCATGAGAGAGTACAAGAGCATCGATCTGCGAGGGATCGAAGGGAAAGTTCAGATTCCGT
Source organism: Chloroflexota bacterium (assembly GCA_003353825.1). Next base: position 12,456 of record PIVW01000100.1, on the reverse strand, counting down.
TCATAGCTCAATGATCGCTTACCCTGGAACAGACCACAATCAAGCAGTATTTTGGTTTCGTTGACCTCTAATAAATGCATAGAGCCGGTGACAGTTCGGGCAGCGCCCCAGAATGCTAGTTTCATCATTCCCTTTCCTTGGCATCACGAATGCCTGCTAATCTGTCGAGCATGTTTAGTTGCAAATAGAAGACTCTTCGCCTCTTCTCAATAACTCGCGGGAGTCAACTCGTCGACGTAGGTGGACGTTCGGCGGTACGCCTGAAGAGTCTGAATTCATTCAGCGAGCGCCCCGTATTTTTGAGGAGATACGACACTTCACTCCATTCAGAATGATACTTCTGCCGGCTGTACATGTTCACTATCTAGTGCGAACTACTTCGACGATCTCCGGACCGTAGGCGCCGAGTTTCCATGTGCCCAACAATTCAGTAGCTGCCAGCGCCTCTAGATCGGTCGGGTGAGCACGGGCGATAGACATTAGGATCTGGTTGGTCAACACGACATCGGTTTCGACACCTCGTTGTTGTGCTTTGCGCGCACGCCAGGAACGCAAACGCTCGAATCGCGCCAGATCGTCACTATCAGGCCGGCGTCCGCCATGATTTCGGGGTTGGGGTTCCGGTGGTGGGTCGTGTTGCCCCTGTTCGATCACATCTAGCAGATTTTGAACGACATAGTGGGGCAACCGTTTGGGAATGCCCTTGATCGCACGCAAGGCCGATATATTTTGGGGTTGTGTAAGCGCGAGCGCGATCAAAACTTCGTTACGTAAGATTTTGAAAGGGGGGACGTCACGCCGGTGAGCCTTCACTTCGCGCCAATCAAACAGCGCCTTGAGCACTGCCTGTTCCTGTGGTTCGAGGTCCCGCGCACCTGGTAAACGCCAGAAGGTGGGCGGTTCTCGCTCTGCCCAGCGGATGTTGGTGAGTTCGGCGAACACCTCTTGAGCTTCTTGCCAACGCCCCAGTGACTGCAATTCTGCGGCTTGTAAGTCGCGTAGGGACAGTAAGAAGTGTGTGTCATAACGCGCATACTCCCTCTGTTCAGAAGTCAGAGGGCGTTTGCCCCAGTCTGCCCGTTGCATCCGTTTGTCAAGTGTGATACCAAATCGCTCTTTTAAGATCGACGCCAATCCCGGCTTCGACCACCCCAGGATCCTCGCAGCCCACAAGGTGTCGAATATCTGATTAAAAACAAAGCCATACTCACGGTGCATCATGAGGATATCGTTTTCTGCGGCGTGAATGGTACTTTCTACGGACGGGTCTGCAACGAGGCGACCCAGGTCTGATAAATCGGACAGAGCTATCGGATCCAGCAAGTAATCGGCTTGTCGGGTCGATACCTGGATCAAACATACCTTGTAATCGTATGCATACAGGCTGTTGGATTCGGTATCCAGCGCAAATTCCTTTGCACGGCGCAAGTCCGCAATCACCTGAGTAAGCGCGGTGGTGGTGGTGATCCATTGTGGTGGGGAGAGCATAGGGGGCGTCAATAATTATCGAATGTGCTCGCAACTGGTTTGGTATAGGTTGAGTCATTATGCCGTCATGTTGAGTGGATGTCCATCCAGCAAGCATTCCAAGAGGGGCAACCTCGGCTGGACGCCCCTGTTCGCGGGCGCTGCCTAGAATTATTATGATGTTGGTACCCCACTGTCACATGCCGCCAATGTTACACACCAGCTAGGCCTACCTGCGGTCGTTGGTCGTAGTGGCGCCACTATGAGTCTGATGAAACTTGGAAAAGGAGTCTGGGGCAAAGGGGCTGCCCGCAACCGCTTTGGGTGTGTCGTAAACGAGTTGGGAGTAGACGAATCCGCAAAAGTTACTTCTGGAAAAGCATCAGTTAAATAATTGGGGATAGCCCTTGTTTCGGCCAAAATGGTTTGCAACATAATTTGGCAAAAAAACATACGTGAACAATAGTAACTGAAAAGTTATAAGAACTCAAGCTTGTCCGGAAGAAAACGAGAGGAAATTGATAGAAATAGTCGGTATTCCGCGAAGCGCTTTACAACACTGGCAAATGCGAGAAGAAAATATAGATGCAGACCCAGATGTGATTGCATTTTTTACTTCATCAGCAGGGGTGGCATTCTTACATCGTCTCGTGCTGGCAACCCATTTTATCATTTCTTTTTTGGTACCTTGCGGAGTACGGTTGGTATGTAGTACCTTCCTTTGAGTTCTTGTGTAGAGGGTCGAAATGGACAACTGGCGCTTCGTCATCATGCCTTACATCGACTTGGCGACCAGAAATTAAATGCCCTGAAAGTAGTGCATAATTTTCATTTGCGAAGACGGGATGGGACAATAGCGGCTGAACGTTTCTTTGGAAAGGCTCCAAAAGAGTTGTTTTCTTACCTTTTGGGGCGAGCGGATTTGCCCGGATTTCCGGCACAGAAACGTCCGTATGTTGAACAAAAAATCTCTTTGTTCACTCCAGAGAACGCCTGTTCGCCCTAAACGAAGACCATCCCCGATATTTTTCTCATCTTCAGAAAAGTCCATGGTCAACCTCGTTCCCGTTTATGTTATGGTGTTATAGTATCCTGGCTCTTTCGGAATTTGCGTGGCTCCGTTTAGAAAGGCGTGTTTCGTCAGAAAAAACATCACGTAACACGCAATACGCAACACGTGTTTTTCTAGGATCACACGAAATCCTGTTGAACCAGTATCCTACAAGCTTGGCTCTATCTCCAAAGGACACCTGACTCCATGGCAGAAATCATTCTCTCCTACTATCAGACGCAATCGCTGCGGCAAGCCAAGAAAACGGGGATGTCGTCAACGATCGTCTCGCCAGATCTCGGCATGAGTGAGATCGAGGTCAGGATTGACGAACAAGGCGTCATCTTTGGGGAGCAATGCCTCCTGGATTGGCAACATATCGCTCGGATACATGACAATCCTCAAGCTTGCTTTAAGATCATTCCTGACGGCATCGAAAAAGTGCAACACTTTTCAGAAGCATTCAATCGGCTCTACAGCCTCATGCCCACCACCGGTGCCCCCACCATGCTGATCTCCGGCATTCCCATGCACCGGATCAAGGGTGTGGATCCGATGGAGGATACTCTCCGTAAGATCAAAGTGGCAGCGCCCAAGGGACAGGTTTTGGATACAGCCACCGGTCTGGGCTACACTGCCCTGCTTGCCGCTCGAACTTCCGATCATATCACGACCATCGAACTCGATCCCACCGCCTTGGATATCGCCCGACAAAACCCCTGGTCTCGAGCCTTGTTCGAAAGTGCCAACATCACGCAACGCCTTGGCGATAGCTACGACCTGCTGCCTGAATTCGAGGACAACGCTTTCGACCGCATCATCCATGACCCGCCCATGTTCAGTCTGGCCGGCCATCTTTACTCGGCCGATTACTACCGCCGGTTGCACCGCATCCTCAAACGAAACGGCAGGCTTTTCCATTACGTCGGTGACCCGAATAGCAAGTCAGGCCGGAACATTACCTCCGGCGTTTTGCGCAGGCTGCAGGAAGCTGGGTTCAAGCGTGTGATCCGCAAGCCGAGGGCCTTTGGTGTCGTGGCGTTCGCCTAGCCAGACAATTCCATTGTCTCTCAGCCACAGCGCTGCTACGTGAATTGATGGCTATTCAAAACCCTCAATCCCTCTCGATACCCGCTAAATCAATTCTGTCGTATATCTCGTTCAGCGGCACGGATGCAGCGATGGCCGGTATGTTGAGATCATTTGCCAGACGATTCAATTCAGTCAATACTCACAGTTCACCCTGCCTCGCGAAGCTTTCAACTCGGATTTTGTCTTGCGATACCAGAACATAGGTTTGCAGAGAAGCGAGCCGGCGATAGTGGGCGAACTTATCCCCTCGATCATAGGCTTCGGTGGAGGGTGATAGCATTTCGAAAATGACGGTGGGATTCAGGAGCGTATCGACGTTGTCATCGTCAAAACGGGGTTCATCACATACGACCGTTACGTCCGGATAGGTGTACATGCTGGTATGACGAAGCTTCACACGCATATCGCTAGCATAGACTTCACAACGGCGGCCTTTCAGCGCCTGACGCAATTCGGCAGCGAGATTGAGCGAAATCAGGTTGTGGTTACGACTGACGTCGGTCATGGCGAAGATCGCGCCATTGAAATACTCGTTTTTGCTCTCGCTTTGCCGTTCGAATGCGAGATACTCAGCGGGTGTATACCTTGCTTCACTGACCGGTAATGCCATTTTTTCTAAACATCATTCGACATCATTGAATCTTGTCCAAGTACAGCATACATAGGCCGAGAATTTAATAACCTACGGAATCCTCCCGTCAATTCAGGACGTAAATCTGCATATTATTCTGCCTTAATTCCTTATAATAGCTCGGCGCCGAACATCTCAGCAACCAACGCCTTCGTGAGATGCTTTGGGTCCCACTCCAATGCCTCGGCGGTTTCGGGCACCGGTCCCACGCAGGCGGGACAACCGTGCGAGCAAGGACAACGGTCGAGTCCATCACGAGCGGCTTCGAGCAGTACTGGCTGCAGCTCGTACAAGCGTTCGGCCAAACCGATACCGGCGGGGATACGGTCGAAGAGGATGATGGTGGGGAGTTCTGTATGTGCAGCTTGAGGTTCCACGTGATTGCCCAGATCGCGAGGATCACACATCAAGTGTAATGGGGCGAGATTGCCCAGCAAGTAGGCCAATCCTCCTAATCCACTGCGCAAACGCACACTTCGCTCCAGGCGTAGATGACAACTACGACAGAGTGTACGCAAATTGCCCAGTTGATTGGCATCTATAGAGTGCTCATTTAGGCCAGGGACATAGCCAAAACTGCGGAAAGGCCTGATATGATGAACATCATGCTGCCGGTTGGTACGCTCGGGAACGCCGCACTGGGCACATTGGAAATGATCTCGTTTACGCGCCCGATTGCGTTGTTCGGGCCAGTTGGGGCCATAATCATTGGGATCGCTTTGCCACAGCCCTTGCACACGTAATCGCTCGACCAGGGTCTCTGCGAAACTCAACCAGTAGCCGCTTGTTTGCAGTATCGTTTCAGGAAGGTCGATTTCGCCATACCCCAGGGTCTCGTGTGACCAGCGTTTGACCCGGCGGTATCCTGTAGCCCGGCTACGAACTTCCAGATCGCCATAGCCTCTGATCAGTTCACCTTCTTGCACCTGATAATGAGTTTCGAGGATTTCGATTTCGATACTGCTGGTGGAATCGGTATAAAAATCAACATCGACAGATTGTACATAGGCATGTCCTTCTTCCCAATCCAACGACTCTACCAAAAATGTTTGACCTTCGTGCAGATAGATCGCGCCTTCGTGAAGCAATATGGGAGCTGCCTCCCGTTCCAGTTCACCGATGGTCTGGACCAGATCATCTGACTGAGGAGAGCGGGCCATGATCACGATAGGATCGGGATCGGCTGTTCGCAGGCTGATTTCCTGTGCCGGATATGCGCTATCCATCCAAAACCAGCGATCTCCCGCCTGTTGAATTTCGCCATCTTCAGCCAACAGTTTGAGCAATTCCTCTGTGAATTGAATCTGCCCAAATTGTTCCCCGGTGTGGAAGGGCATTTCGAAGGCCGCACAACGCAAGTGTTCGACCAGGATCACCAGATTATCAGGATTGATCAAGGCATGTTCGGGGCTGCGTTCAAAGAAGTATTCAGGGTTTTCCACCACATATTGATCTAAGGCGCCAGATGTGGCGACCATAACGGCGAGAGAAGCTTCCTGGCGGCGGCCGGCGCGCCCAGCCTGCTGCCATGTGCTGGCGATAGAACCGGGAAAGCCGGTGATCACGCTTGCTTGTAACTGGCCGATATCAATGCCCAGTTCGAGGGCATTGGTTGCGACTACTGCCCGAACCTCCCCTGCACGCAAGCCGGCTTCGATCTGACGGCGTTCGCTGGGGAGGTAGCCGCCACGGTAACCACGTAAACTTTCAGGATTCCCCCCCCTTTGGCGATAAGCATCTCGTAAATAGGTGAGTAGAAGCTCGGTGCGCAAGCGTGAGCGGGTAAAGAAGATCGTTTGCACATCCTGCTCAAGTAGATTTTCGCCGATGCGTTGTGCTTCCAAAAGGCTGCTGCGCCGTAACCCTAGCTCGGGATCGATTAACGGGGGGTTGTAGAAGAGAAAATGTTTCTCACCTGCTGGGGCGCCATTTTCATCTATCAATTTGGCAGGCGCTTCAATAAGGCGCTGAGCGTGTTGGGCGGGATTGGCAATCGTGGCGGAGGTGAGGATAAAGGTCGGATCGGTACCGTAAAAATGACAGATTCGACGCAGTCGGCGCAACACGTTGGCCATATGCGAGCCGAACACCCCCCGATACGTGTGGATCTCGTCGAGAATGACATAGCGCAGACCCCGGAAAAACTCGGCCCAGTTTGTGTGGTGCGGCAATATCCCCGTGTGCAATATGTCGGGGTTGCTGAGCACAATATGGGCGTTTTGCCTGATGCGTTTGCGGTGTCCTTGGGGGGTGTCGCCATCATAGGCAGCGACTGTGACATCAGACTGCAGTAGCTCCACCAGTTCGCCTAGTTCCGCCAATTGGTCGTGAGCGAGGGCTTTGGTGGGAAAGAGATACAGTGCCCGGGCATGTATGTCATCGAGCAGGGTATGGAGCACGGGCAGATTATAACAAAGTGTTTTGCCAGATGCTGTTGGGGTCACCACAACCGTGTGTTCATGCTGCAGCGTCGACGACACGCTCTTTGCCTGATGACTGTAGGGTAGATGGATGCCACGCGTCTGCATAGCCAAAGGCAAACGCTGATCGAGGTCATCAGGCCAAGGCGCGTATTGGGCTGGGCGCGCGGGCAGGCGTTCCCAGGCAGTTACATGTCTCAAAAAAGGGACATCGAGCTGCAGTTGGTTTAGAAGGGAGTCGAGGGGCATGGTTCGAAGATCGGAGGGCAGCAGCATTCTAATAGGCGCTAGCGGCGTCGACATCGATAATTTTTTATCGATGTCGGTCTCTTATCTAACAAGGTGAAAGGGGGACAAGGTGGCACGGTGATCGCTTCGTCACCAAGTCATTTATAAGGCGAAGTCTGGAATAATCGTAGGCGCTAACTTAAAATGATCGATAACTATTTGTCGATGTGTGTGGCAAGTGGCAAGTTGTAAACATATATCAGGACGGGTCACCTTGTCTGCAAGCGAACTCGCATCCCGCTACTGCTACTTGCTACCTGCCCTAGCGGGACGACAATGTCTGGTACAACGCCTATCCCCTCCAAATCCTAAGTAAGCTCGGAATGTACTGATCGTACAGGATGATCTTAGCAGGGCTCCCCAGCGCGATGCCGCCCCAAGGTTATCATATCACCTACACAATAACGTTCATATAAATCGACCTCGCAGGATTCACAAGCCAGCGAGGCCGATTTACAATGAATATATAGATGACACTCAGATCATTAGCGCATAATTCGATTCGGCAGGTTATGAAACGAAAACCTATTCGTAAAGGTGACAGGCGACCCAATGCTCCTTACCGTCGGTGGGGATGTCTTTCCACACAGGCTCGACTTCTTTACATATATCCATGACCCGAGGGCAACGGGTGCAGAAGTTACAACCCTTTGGAGGATCGGTCGGTGAAGGCACATCCCCTTGCAGCACCATACGCTGTCTTGTATCTTCGATGGTGGGGTCTGGAATCGGTACTGCCGACAGCAAAGCCTGAGTGTACGGATGTTTTGGCTCACTGTAAAGGGTCTCATGATCGGTCAATTCTACGATTTTGCCAAGATACATGACTGCAATACGGTCAGATAGATAGCGAACCATCGACAGATCATGAGCGATGAACAGATAGGTTAGTTCTAACTGATCCTGCAGTTCCTGCATCAGATTGACGATCTGTGCCTGAATCGATACATCAAGCGCCGAAATCGGTTCGTCGGCAACGATGAATTCAGGATTGACAGCCAAAGCGCGGGCGATACCAATACGTTGGCGCTGCCCGCCAGAGAACTCGTGCGGGTAACGATTGACGAAGTATGGATTCAACCCTACCAGTTTCAATAATTCTTGAACACGTTCCTTCTGTTCTTTTCCTTTTCCGATGCTATGCACCTCTAAAGGTTCTCCGACGATATTTCCAACTGTCAGACGAGGATTGAGGGAGGCGTATGGATCTTGGAAGATCATCTGCATGCGGCGGCGTTGGCGGCGCAATGTCTCACCTTTCATCTCAATGAGATCGTCGCCATCGAAGGTTACAGATCCGGCAGTCGGTCGGTAAAGCTGGAGTATGGCGCGCCCAGTTGTAGATTTACCACAACCAGATTCCCCAACTAAACCTAAGGTTTCACCTCGCTTTATGTTAAAACTTACACCATCGACTGCCTTTACATCGGCAACCTTGCGCTGAATAACAATGCCCTTTGTTATTGGAAAATACATCTTGAGTTCAGATACCTCAAGTAAATAGTCAGACATTCTGGCCTCCATTCTGTTCCTGGTCAGCTCTTACAAACTCCCAACGCCAACAAGCGACACGATGTCCTGGCGAGACGAAATCCATGGTTGGAGTTTCATTGGTACATTTTTCTATTTGGTATTCGCAACGAGCTCCAAAAGCACAGCCGCTGGGTGGATCCACCAGATCGGGTGGCAGACCTTCGATCGGAATCAGTTTTTCATTTTGTCCGAGGTCAAGGCGAGGAATCGATTTTAACAGGCCCAGGGTATAGGGATGATGTGGTTTAGCATAGAGGTCGTGCACCTCTCCTTCCTCAACAATACGACCCGCATACATGACGATAACGCGTTCGGCCAAGCCTGCCACAACACCCAGGTCGTGGGTGATCCAGATAATGGCCATGCCGATCTTATCTTTCAGTTCCTTCACAAGATCGACGATCTGTGCCTGAATCGTGACATCAAGTGCAGTTGTCGGTTCATCAGCTATGAGTAGCTGAGGGTTGCATGAAAGCCCAATGGCGATCATCACACGCTGGCGCATGCCACCCGAAAATTGATGAGGGTAGGAGTCCAGACGCCCTTCAGCGTCAGAAATGCCAACCAGTTCCAATAATTCGACCGCACGCTTTCTCGCTTGTTCCTTGTCCATGCCCAGGTGCAGCTGCAATGCTTCAGTGATCTGGCTGCTAATGGTCAGCACAGGATTAAGTGAGGTCATTGGGTCTTGAAAGATCATAGCAATGCGATTACCGCGCACTTGACGGATTTCATCGTCATTGAGTGTCATTAAATCGCGCCCATCAAACCAAACTTCACCGGCGACGATCTTTCCTGGGGGTTGGGGTATCAGCTTAATCAGCGACATAACCCCAACGCTTTTTCCGCAACCACTTTCCCCTACAATGGCCAGCGTCTCGCCTTCATCGAGCTTATACGAGACGCCATTGACAGCATGAACAACGCCATCCTGCGTAAAAAACTGGGTCTTAAGTCCTTTGACATCGAGCAGTGTGGCCATCATCACTCCTTTTCTCAGGTATCTACCACAAGAATTGGCAGTTATAATTGCGATCTTTCAGTGAAACTCCAAAGACCCTTTTCGTTTAATCTAGATTTCAATGTTCACCGAAAAGGAATATCGATCTGCCTTTAGCTAAGTGTCGCAGTCTAGCATACCGTCAAAAGTTCTGTCAAACACTATTGGAGTCTATAGCCACGTAAAAAATAGGACAGGAGCAGGGTCCCTTTTATCTGGTCATGATGCAATAAGTGATTGCAACCAGGTCATTTGTTCATGAAGCAGCGTCTCGGTCTCCTCTGGACTTGGTGACTCGGCGTAGACGTGCAAGAAAGCTTTGTCAGGATCAGATCGAATGAGTAGCCAGCGCTCGCCATCTATGCACCACCGAACGCCATCTATCTGATCCGAATTATAGTTTTCGACTCTGGTATTTACCTGTCTCATGACCCGCCCTTTTACTTCCCACGGGCACAGTATCGTCTCGTGACGCCATTCGAACGTCGGAATATCCGCAATGATCTCCGCTAAGGAAACTTTGCTTTGGGCCAAATACTGCAACAAGCGTGCAATTGCGAACATGCCGTCTGGAAAAGGTTGCAGGTCGGGAAAAATGAAGTGGCCGCTCCCATCGAGCGCTAGTTTTACATTGGATTGATTAGCTTCGGTCATTAAGGCTTGAATATCGACTTTGGTTCGGATAACACTCCCTCCAGAGTCGGCTGCAAGCCGCTCAAAGACGTTAGGGCGATCAACAGGTAGGGCGACAGTTGCTCCAGGATGATTGCGCCACACCATTTCTGCCATTGCGGCTGCTGCCATAACGTTGCTGACCCTCTTACCTGTACCATCAACTAAAAACAATTTTTCGCCACTTACATCGACTCGAGCGCCCAGATCGAGCCCCATAGCCTGCACCATTTTCGCCAATAAGGTCATGCCGCTTTCCCACCCTTTCTGTTGGATTGACAGCATAGAGGGCTCCGAGCGGGTATTGAGACCAACAACGTCAACCCTTAGCTGAGAGAGTATGGGTTCAAGAACATCAATCGTGCTGGCGTGTGCATAGTCAAGGGCAATAGTAAACGAGGCTGCTTCAATACCTTCTCGATCAAGAGAGTCCAAAAAAACCTTCGTATACCGTTTCTCAGGTGCCAATGCGTAGTCGATCTTGCCGATGTCATCCAACTGAGCACGTCTAAAATCCTCGCGGAAAAATAGTTGTTCTACAATACGTTCAGCGCTGCGCCCGAGATTTAACCCTTCAGCGTTGTTGAACCGTATATCGACCACTCGGCGATCATGTGGTGAGATGCGCACGTGCACGCCAGCTACTGCTTCCGATGTACGAGTGTAATAACGGGCGATCGGCACGGGTTGGGAGCGCAGATCCAGCACATCTACACCGGCAGCTGGGAGTCCCGAGATGATGGCGCGCTTGAGCATTCGCGAACTGGGATGCGAATCTCGGTTAATGGTGACCAAGCTTGCTTTTGGTAAGCTGGCGCCAAACGCTACTCCCAATTTGGCCGCAAACTCAGGCGTAAGATCCACGTTCACTACGCCGGTAACACCAAAACGGCCAAAGAGCACACGGCGTGCATGTGATCCCCAGATAATACTATCTCGAACTTCTGTCCCGGTTTCAATCGCCTTGCCGGGCCACAGTTTGACATCTGCATAGATAATAGCATCTTCACCGATGATGCATTTATCGCCGATGACTGCACCTTCCTGGACTTGCGCCTTCGATTTGAACACACACTGTTTGCTTACCAAGGCCCCTAATAACCGCGTATTTTCGCCAACATAGCACCCTCGCCAGATGACACTTCTCGAGATGAGGGCATGGCGATCTACCACCGTATCATCTCTGATGACAGCCGGACCCTGTACGACAACACCCCGCTTGATCTGTACATTATGGCCCAGGTATATTGGGCCATATAGTTGAGCATCTGATGCAATTTCAACTTGCTCTCCCATCCAAATATCTCCACCCACCGACTTACCCAAGGGTTCAACACATACCTGCCTTTGCAGCACATCGATACAGGCTTGCAGATATGCCGGCGGTGTTCCTACGTCACACCAATACCCTGCTGGTACAAAGCCGTATAAAGCTCGACCTTGTGCTAATAACTTCGGAAAAAGATCATGGCTGAAATCGTACATGATATCTTCGGGCGCCTGCTCGAGCACCGAAGCTTCAAGTACGTAAATACCGGTGTTCACCTGGTCACTTACCACTTCAGCCCAACCTGGTTTCTCCACAAATTGGGTTATGCGACCATCGTTTTCAGTGATAACCATGCCATATTCCGATGGATTAGCGACGCGATGTAAGGCGACTGTAACTTCGGCCTTGCGTTCTTTATGAAAATCGAGCAAAGACTGCAGATCAATATCGGTCGAAGCGTCTCCACTGACAACGACAACGGTGTCGTCTGGTTGTAACTTTCCAGTCTTGAGCGCATATCTAACTCCCCCCGCCGTTCCTAAGGGTTCTTCTTCGATAACATACTGGATGTTCATACCAATACTTCTGCCCCTGCCCAAATGACTTTGGAACCACTCCGCTTGGTGCTGAAGCGTGACGACCGTATCAAAAATATCGTACCGCTTGAGCCAGTCTAGTATATGAGCGATGACCGGCTTATTCACTAAGGGTAGCAGTGGCTTCGGACGAGCGACAGTCAATGGACGCAGGCGGGCTCCTTGTCCACCTGCCATCACAACAGCCTTCATATAGGTAACCTCTAGAGTGATGAACCGACTAGTGAGCGGCAAAGGAGTGTGGCATTGAGGAGTGAAAGGCCTGACCCCGTCGGGTGACACTAACAGAAGCATACCATAACAACTCTGTTTCTTACTCAATACCTTCGCCGAACATTTGAGCTAATGAGAAAGACAGAGCAGATTGTATAATTGTTTTTTGCAACCAGATTCAATCTGAAAAACAAAGGACAATCTGCTCATGATAGATATTATC
>PIVW01001281.1 GCA_003353825.1 Chloroflexota bacterium | reverse complement strand
CCTAATCTTGCCATCCGCAGTCGTGCAACCGATCTGGCGGGCAATATCGAAGGTTTACGTACGCCGGTGCGAGTAACACAGACACCACTTCGAATCCTGTTGCCGCTGATATTGCAATAGTTGTAAATCCTTTGGTTTCCGCTAAAAGGACGCGTGACAAAAGCGGCAGGCTGGTTCATCATAGTAAGAACCGTATCAAAATCCTAGCAAGGAGAGAACCATGCCAGCCGCAATACGAGAGACTATACAAGTGCTTGAGCTAATAGTACAAGAACTGCCGATAGGTACGAATCTAGGATGGACATCGTCTGCCCTTGCTACGGCGCATCATCCGCATCGAAGGGGAGGATATGAGCGAAAGTCGTCTGAAGAAAGAGACATTACGCTGGGTGAGTAAGAAACTGGCCGAAGATGAAATTGCTATTCTGGATGCGGGAGTGCAAGTATCTGAATGCCAAGAGGCAGGTCTCAAGCGATTCGTGGTGAGATTGGCGATCAACCGTATAGGGCGGCGCAATGTTTTAGCCAAGCACAAAAAACAAGGACGTCCACCTGAATATGGGAAGCGCATAACGAGCGTTGCCTCGCAGTCGCAAGGGAGGGGTGGGGATAATCGCTGCCGACAAACCCGATATGCAATACAGCTTTAGCTGGCAGGGGCGTGACATTCAAGTCCATGGCTGGCGTGATTTGGTCTTGCCTACCCTTCAACCAATGACACCTTCACCATCTGGGTCTTCTTCGATCCTGCCTATCATGACCCTCTGGTTTTGGCTACCGATGTCCCCCTGAAACCCCGATCCGTGTTCGCTCTCTATCTCCACCGT